>JAZNRQ010000093.1:0-5070 GCA_045590735.1 Faecousia sp.
GCCATTGCGCAACGCGACCTCTTTATATTGCCTTAGTTCTTTTTCTTTTTGCGGAATTTCCGGTTGACCAGCATAGCAAGCAGTATAACGATTGCGACATATGCTACGAGCAGTGCCAGGTAAGGGGATGCTACGATCAGGAATACGAACAGCTCGGTAAAGAAAGTGCCCAAATTGTCAAGGCTTTCCATAAAGCCTTCACCGATCCGTTCCCAAATAGTCTCCGGTTCTTCCACCACGGTGTATTCCTTCACCTCAGAGATGTTCAGCTTCAAAGTGGCATAGTCCACCAGGTTATCGTAAAGCCGCAGCTGGGAGGCGACCTCCTCCAGTTCGGTGCGGACATTGGTCAGCCGGGATTCAATTTTCAGCAGATCGTCCATATTTTCTGCTTTTGCCAACAGTTCCAAAAGACGGGTCTGCTCGGTTTCCAGTGCCTTGATGCGGCTTTCGGTGGCTACATAGGAGAGGGTAATGTCCTCAGCGGTCTCGTTCGAGGAGGTGATGTTGGAAATCTCTGCCACCTGATTTACGAAAGTGTCCAGCTTTTCTACGGGGATACGGATGGTCAGGTTGGCATAGCGGTAGCGGCGGGTATTGCTTTTACTGCCGTTGTAAACCTCCCGGTTTTCCATATAACCGGAAAGCTCCCGTACCCGTTGATCGATCTGCCCCATCAGGGTATCCAGATCATCGGTTTCGGCACTCATAGTGACCTTGCGGATCAGCTTCTGATAAACCTCAGGTGTTTCACTGTCTGCATCTTTTGAGGGAGATTCCTCTACCTTAAGGGAGCTGTCGTACAGACCGTCTGCATTGGGAATTGCTGCCGCATCATTCATCGCTTCGCCGGTGGCAGCACCGCAGCCTGCCAACAAACTGGCTACCAGCAGAAGTGTAAGGATCCATGCCAAATACTTTTTCATAATAAAACCTCCTTTTGAAAATGCTTCCGTGATTATTTCTAATATCAGCATACCTGATAGATGCGTTTTTGTCAATAGTGCCAACGGTGGACATTTGTACGCGAAATAAAGATTTTTTAGTTGCGAAAACAGAAAAATGTGCTATACTGGGTGTAATACTTTTCTTGGAGGTAATGAAGATGAAATATGATCGCGTGTATAATTTTTCTGCCGGCCCTGCTATGATGCCGGAGGCTGTCCTGGAGGAGATCCAGGCGGAAATGATGAACTACCGGGGAAGCGGTATGTGCGTAATGGAGATGTCCCACCGCAGCGCGGTGTTTCAGCAGATCATCGATGAGGCAGAGCAGGATCTGCGGGATCTGATGAACATTCCCGATAATTATAAGGTACTGTTCATTCAGGGCGGCGCAACGCTGCAGTTTTCCATGATCCCCATGAACCTGATGAAAAACGGCAAGGCACTTTATATCGAAACCGGCGCCTGGTCCAAAAAAGCCATTGCCGAGGCAAAGAAGGTGGGTCAGGTGGATGTGATCTCCACCAAGGACAGAAACTATACCTACCTGCCGGACTGCTCCGATTTGCCCATTACGGAAGATACCGACTATGTGTACATCTGCGAAAACGAGACCATCCACGGTGTTACCTGGCAGCAGCTGCCGGATACCAAGGGCAAGATCCTGGTGTCAGACCAGTCCTCTATGTTCCTGTCCCGCCCCTGTAATGTATCCGATTACGGCCTGATCTATGCCGGTGTGCAGAAAAATGTTGGTCCCGCCGGTATGGTGGTGGTGATCATCCGGGAAGATCTGATCCGGGAGGATCTAGACAATCTGCCCGCATATCTGCAGTATAAGACCCACGCGGATGCCGCATCATTGTACAATACCCCCAACTGCTGGGCAATTTACTGCTGCGGCAAGGTGTTCAAGTACTTAAAGAGCCTGGGCGGTCTGGAAGCTATGGATAAGATCAACCGGGAGAAGGCACAGATCCTCTATGATTTTCTGGATCAGTCCAAGATGTTCGGTGGTACGGTGGAAAAGGAAGTCAGAAGCCTTATGAATGTACCCTTTGTCACCGAGTCCAAGGAACTGGATGCACAGGTGGTGGCAGCTACCAAGGCTGCCGGCTTTGACAACCTGAAGGGTCATAAGTCCGTTGGTGGTCTCCGGGCATCTATCTATAACGCAATGCCGAAGGAAGGCGTTGAAGCACTGGTAGAATTCCTCAAGAAATTTGAACAGGAGAACAGCTGATTATGGCAGTTGTAAGAGCTTTTCGGGCCGTTCGTCCCGCACCACAGCTGGCAGCAGCGGTGGCGGCACTTCCTTACGATGTGATGAACAGCGAGGAAGCACGGCAGATGGTGGTAGGTAACCCTTATTCCTTTTTGCATGTGGATAAGGCGGAGATCGATCTGGATCCTTCCATCGACCTGTACGATACCCGTGTATATGAAAAAGCCCGGGACAATCTGAATCAAATGATCGCAGACGGTGTGTTTTTGCAGGATGAAACCCCTTGCCTGTATATCTACAAGCAGGTAATGAACGGCAGAGCACAAATCGGCATCGTAGGCTGTACTGCGGTGGATGACTACTTAAATAATGTGATCCGCAAGCACGAGCTGACCCGTGCCGATAAGGAGCAGGACCGGATCAATCACGTGGATTACTGCGATGCCAACACCGGCCCCATCTTCTTGACTTACCGGGCGCGGCAGGATATCAATGCCGTGGTGGATGCCCAGATGGAGAATCCGCCGGTATATGATTTTGTCAGCGAAGACGGCATCGGTCACACGGTATGGGTGATTCGGGATGCTGCAGCGGTGGATACCCTGTGCGGGGCTTTCAAACAGGTGGAAAACCTGTACATTGCCGACGGTCATCACCGCTCTGCCTCTGCGGTGCGGGTAGGCGGTATGCGCAGAGCCCAAATGCCGGATTACAGTGGGGAAGAGGAGTTTAATTTCTTCCTGTCGGTGATCTTCCCAGACGAACAGCTGTATATTATGGACTACAACCGGCTGGTCAGGGACTTAAACGGCAACTCTCCCGAAGCATTTTTGAAGAAGGTGGGCGAAAAGTTCACTGTGACAACCTATGCCGGTGCCGGTGTGCTGAAACCCAGCACAAAGCATACTTACGGAATGTATATGCAGGGCAAATGGTATCTGCTGGAAGCAAAACCCGGCAGCTTTGATGAAAGTGATCCGGTAGCGCAGCTGGATGTTTCCATTTTGCAGAATAACCTTCTGCACCCGATTCTGAACATCGGCGATCCCCGTACCGACAAGCGGATCGATTTCGTAGGCGGTATCCGGGGATTGGAGGCCTTGGCTGCCCGGGTGGACAGCGGGGAAATGGCTGTGGCATTTTCTATGTACCCCACCACAATGGAGGACTTAATGGATATTGCCGATGCCGGTGCCATTATGCCGCCCAAATCCACCTGGTTTGAACCGAAGCTCCGCAGTGGCCTGTTCATCCATAAGCTTTCTGAATAAACAAACGCGCTGTTCCTGACCGGAACAGCGCGCCTTTCATAGCGCGACAAATTCCAATTTATCGAGCTGTTTCGATACACCATGTCATTCTGAGCGAAAGCGAAGAATCCGTATTCTCCTTGAGATTGCGAACCAGTGACATCGGTCACTGGTTCGCAATGACAACGAAGATTGTAATTGCTCGATAAACCGGAAGCTAGAGAATGTTAGATTCAATCAGCGGTTGAATTATTGCAGAAAAAACGAAAATTAACCGTTGATTTTCTGACGAAAAATCGTATAATGATAGAAGAGGTGAGATGCTATGGCAGATATCAATCAAATCGGCACCAATATTCGTATTTTCCGGGAGCAGAAGGGGCTGACCCAGCGGGCGTTGGCAGACAACGTTTTGGTCAGCTTTCAGGCCATCAGTGCCTGGGAACGGGGATTGAGTATTCCGGATCTGGAAAATGCTGTGCGGCTTGCCCAGTTTTTTGGGGTGTCTGTAGATGCGCTGCTGACCCAGGTGGGACAGGAGCTGTTTGTGGGCATTGACGGTGACAGTACCAGTACGGAATTTGTTCTGTTTGATAAGAACGGTGCGGTTTTGGGTATAGAACGGCAGGAGGGAGCAAACCCCAACAACCGGGATCTGGATTACAGTGTCCGGGTGCTGATCCGTGGATTGGAGCAGCTTTTGGGTAACCGGGTGCCGAGAGCCATCTTTGCCGGTATTGCCGGTGCGACCCAAACCGGGTATCGGAAAGCCATAGCTGCCCGTCTGGCAGAACGCTTCCACGCGAATGTATATGTGGACTGGGATGCCGCCAATGTGCTGTCCCTGGGCGCGGACCCGGAAAACTCCATTGCGGTGATCTGCGGTACCGGTTCCTGCGTGTTTGCCAGAAAAGGTACAGAGCAGGCGCACTACGGTGGCTGGGGTCATCTGTTTGACCAGGCAGGCTCTGCCTATGATGTGGGTAAGGATGCCATTCGCTGCACCCTGGCGGCGGAGGACGGTCTGCAGCCGGAAAGCTTGCTGACCCAGTTGGTTCACAAAGCTGTGGGTGGCAGTGTGTTTGATAATATTTCTACCATTTACAAAAACGGTACGCCCTATATTGCCGGTTATTCCAAATACGTGTTGGAAGCGGCAGAAGCGGGGGATGAAGCGGCAAAAAGAATTTTGCAGGAAAACGCGAAACGGTTGGCACTTTTGATCAAAACCGCGGTGGCGCAGCATGGAATTCCCGGAGAATTTGTGGCAGCCGGTGAATTTTTGAAACACTGCTGCTTCCGGGAAATGGTGGAGCAGCAGGCAGGGGTAAAACTGACGATTCCGGAATTGCCGCCGGTGTACGGTGCCTGCGTGGAGGCACTGCGCAGCGAAGGTGTGCAGGTAGGCGGAGCCTTCCGCCAGAATTTTAAAGACAGTTATAAAATGGCAGCGTGCTAAAAACGGGCATAGGACATTTAGTTGTCCTATGCCTTTTTAAAATAGCGAATAAATTCCAATTTATCGAGCTGTTCAAACTCGCACAACCCAATTGTCATTGCGAGCCAGTTCGCAAACTGGCGTGGCAATCTATTGGTAACACTTGGTTTTTAGATTGCCACACCAGTGACATCGGTCACTGGTTCGCAATG
>JAZNRQ010000094.1:0-3536 GCA_045590735.1 Faecousia sp.
AAAATCTTTGATTTTTGACGGATGAGGTGGAAATGTAGGTAGATTGCAGCGGTTACGATGGTGCGGTAACACCTCATCAGTCGCCTGCGGCGACAGCTTCTCCTCAAGGAGAAGCCTTTTTAACAGCTCGCTAAACCGGAAATTGAAGATAACTTTATAAAAACTTTTTGATTTATATAGGAGGAAAAATATTATGGGTAAAATTATCGGAATCGACTTGGGTACTACCAATTCCTGCGTAGCTGTTATCGAAGGCGGCGAGGCAGTTGTCATCGCCAATGTAGAGGGCGGCAGAACCACTCCCTCTGTGGTGGCATTCTCCAAGACCGGCGAGCGTATGGTTGGCCAGGTGGCAAAGCGTCAGGCGGTTACCAACGCAGACCGCACCATCGCTTCCATCAAGCGTCACATGGGTGAAAACTACCATGTGACCATCGACGGCAAAGGCTACACGCCCCAGGAGATCAGCGCAATGGTGCTGCAGAAGCTGAAGGCAGATGCCGAGGCTTATCTGGGTCAGAGCGTTACCGAGGCCGTCATTACCGTTCCCGCTTACTTCTCCGACGCACAGCGTCAGGCTACCAAGGACGCAGGCAAGATCGCCGGTCTGGATGTTAAGCGTATCATCAACGAGCCCACCGCTGCTGCACTGGCCTACGGTATGGAAAAAGAAAGCGAGCAAAAGATCATGGTCTATGACCTGGGCGGCGGTACCTTCGACGTTTCCATTCTGGAGATCGGCGACGGCGTTGTGGAGGTTAAGGCAACCGCAGGCGATACCCACCTGGGCGGTGACGACTTCGATCAGCGGATCATTGATTTCCTGATCGCCGAGTTCAAAAAGGCTGAGGGCATTGACCTGACAAACGACAAGATGGCTATGCAGCGTCTGAAGGAAGCTGCTGAAAAGGCAAAGATCGAGCTTTCCGGTATGACCAACACTGCCATCAACCTGCCTTATATCACTGCTGACGCTACCGGTCCCAAGCACCTGGATGTGACCCTCAGCCGTGCAAAGTTTGACGAGATGACCGCCGATCTGGTGGAGCGTACGCTGAAGCCTGTCCGTCAGGCAATGAGCGATGCCGGTGTCACCGCCAACGATCTGCATAAGGTGCTGCTGGTTGGCGGCTCCACCCGTATTCCTGCGGTGCAGGAGGCTGTTAAGAAGCTCACCGGTAAGGAAGGCTTCAAGGGCATCAACCCCGACGAGTGTGTTGCACTGGGCGCAGCGATCCAGGGCGGCGTTATCAACCAGGAGGTCAAGGACGTTCTGCTGCTGGACGTTACTCCCCTGTCTCTGGGTATTGAGACTATGGGCGGTGTGTTCACCCGCCTGATCGAACGCAATACCACCATCCCCACCCACAAGAGCCAGATCTTCTCCACCGCTGCTGACGGTCAGACCTCCGTTGAGGTCCACGTGCTGCAGGGTGAGCGTGAGATGGCTGCTTACAATAAGACCCTGGGCCGCTTCCAGCTGACCGGTATCGCACCGGCTCCCCGTGGTGTGCCGCAGATCGAGGTCGCATTCGACATTGACTCCAATGGCAACGTATAGGTCTCCGCATAGGACCTGTGTACCGGCAAGGAGCAGCAGATCTCCATCACCGCTTCCACCAACCTGAGCCAGGACGAGATCGACAAGGCAGTGAAGGAAGCCGAGCAGTACGCTGCTGAGGATAAGGCCCGCAAGGAAGAAGTGGACACCCACAACAACGCGGAGCACATGATCTACCAGACCGAAAAGACGCTGGGCGAGCTGGGTGACAAGATCTCCGCTGAGGAGAAGGCATCCATCGAAGCTGCTGTGGAGAAGCTGAAGGAAGTCAACAAGGGCACCGATGTGGAGGCCATCAAGGCTGCCACCGAGGAGCTGCAGAAGGCTTTCTACGCCGTATCCGAAAAGCTGTACCAGCAGGCAAATCCCCAGGGCGGTCAGCCCGGTCAGCAGCCCGGCGACGACGGTGTTGTGGACGCTGACTACGAAACAGTTGAGTAAAAACCCCATAAAAGGGGCGGTGCAAACCGCCCCTTTTCAGTGTATATAAATTCCGGTTTATCGAGCAATTACAATCTTCGTTGTCATTGCGAACCAGTGACCGATGTCACTGGTGTGGCAATCTAAAAACCAAGCGTTACCAATAGATTGCCACGCCAGTGTGCGCACTGGCTCGCAATGACAATTGGGTTATACAAATTTAAAACAACTCGATAAATTGGAATTTGAGCTGATTTTATGGCAGATAAACGCGATTATTATGAGGTACTGGGCGTCGAAAAGGGCGCCGGTGCCGATGACCTGAAAAAAGCTTACCGCAAGCTTGCGATGAAATATCACCCGGACAGAAATCCCGGGGATACAGAAGCGGAAGAAAAATTTAAAGAGATCAACGAAGCATACGAGGTGCTGTCCGATACGGAAAAGCGTGCCAAGTATGACCAGTTCGGCTTTGCCGGTGTGGATCCTACTTACGGTGCCGGTGCCGGCGGTCCGGGTGCCGGCTTTGATGGCTTCGGTGGCTTTGGTTTCGGTGATATTTTCAGCGAGGTATTTGGTGGCGGCAGCCGCCGCAGCCGCAACGCACCCCGCCGGGGTGACGATGTGGGCGTGCGGCTGGAGGTGACCTTTGAGGAGGCTGCCTTTGGCGCAGACAAGGAGCTGACCTTCTACCGGATCGAAAACTGTAACAGCTGTAACGGTACCGGCTCTGCCGACGGAAAGGTGGAGACCTGTGACCGGTGTCACGGCAGCGGTCAGATCCGTGTGACCCAAAATATGATGGGTATGGCATTCCAGTCTACCTCCACCTGTCCGGTCTGTAACGGTCGGGGCAAGGTGATCAAAAATCCCTGTTCCACCTGCCGGGGCAAAACGAAGGTCCGGAAAAGCCGCACCGTTCGTACCAAAGTGCCTGCGGGCATCAACCACGGTCAGAGCTTCCGTCTGCCCGGTGAGGGCTGCGTAGGTCTCAACGGCGGTGGCAATGGCGATGTGCTGGTCGAGGTGGTCATTAAGCGTCACCCCATCTTCCGCAGAGAGGGTATGGATGTGCTTTGCGAAGTGCCCATTACCTTTACGGAAGCGGCATTGGGTGCGGAGATCGATGTGCCCACATTGGACGGCAAGCAAAAGTTTACCATCCCCGAGGGAACACAGACCGGTAAGGAATTTACCATTAATTCCAGAGGTATTCCCCAGATCGGCAACCCCATGCGCCGGGGCAATCAGCGGTTCACAGTGGTGGTGGAGACCCCCACAAAGCTGACCAAGGAGCAAAAGGAGCTGCTTCGTAAGCTGGGCGAATCTATGGACGGCAAGTCAAACCCCAAGGGCAAAAAATTCTTCGATACCATCAAGGATTTCTTTGATTAAATTCCGAGTTTATCGAGCTGTTACAAATTCGCACTGCACTAATACCTTCCCCCGGGGGGAAGGTGGCCGAGCGTAGCGAGGTCGGAAGAGGAATGCGGGCGGAAATCCAATCATTACTGCATAATAGCAGGCTTTTTACTGACTATTGCTGCACGCCATT
>JAZNRQ010000095.1:0-7536 GCA_045590735.1 Faecousia sp.
TTTCATCCGGTGGGGATCGAACGTCCCAATCCTCAATATGCGGCGCTTTTGCAGGAGCAGCTTGGCGGCGGCAATGGCGAGCTGAAAGCTGCTATGCAGTATATGTCCCAGAGCTTCCGTATTAAGGATCCAAAGATCAAGGACTTGTTCCTGGATATTGCGGCGGAGGAGTTGGGTCACATGGAAATGGTTGCCCAGACCATTAATCTGCTGAATGGCCACGATGTGGACGCAGCGCAGGTGCCCTCGGGCGAGATCCAGAGCCATGTGATTCTGGGGTTGAATCCGGGTCTGATCAACGCATCCGGCTATTCCTGGACGGGGGACTATGTGACGGTGACCGGAGATCTGTGCGCCGATCTGCTGAGTAACATCGCGTCGGAACAGCGGGCGAAGGTGGTCTACGAATACCTGTACCGCCAGATCAACGATAAGAAGGTGCGGGAAACCATCGATTTCCTGCTGAACCGGGAGGAAGCCCATAATCAGATGTTCCGGGATGCGTTCAATCAGGTGCAGAATTCCGGCTCCAACCAGGATTTTGGCACCACCAAGGCGGCGAAGATGTACTTCTCTCTGTCTGATCCCGGTCCAAATGCTTTTGCGGGGAATTCCGTAAATCCCCCGAAGTTTTCTAATTGATAAGGGAAGATCCTTTATTTGATTACTTCGTATTGTTAGCTGTCGCCGGGTGGTATCGTTTGATGCCGTCCGGCGGCAGTTTCTTTTGGGAAGAAAAGACTTGCAATTCTTGAAAACTATGGTACAATCACGACACCTTGGGGTGGGATATGGGTTTTGCTCTGGGCAAAGGAAAATGACCAGACCCATGTTTTTGACCCATGTTGGAACCGGGGCAGGAGATTATCGGCAGAGGAAGAAAACCTCTCAGTACTGGAGTGTGGCTCGAAAACAGGAGGTTAAAAACCTCTCGAAAATCGGGTCAACGCAACCCTCGGAAAATTGAACTCAAAGTGGTTTTGAATGTGTCGTAAGTCCAAATTCGGCGGTGAAAGCTGCCGATTTGGCTGACCCATAGCAAGACCACATTGTTGACCCATGTTTTGACCCATACGGGATCATCACGCAGTGGACGGGGCAGATTTCAGTGGATTGCCGGAGGTGGCAAACTCCATGAAAAGGCTCCAAATCGGTGATTATTTGCGGAGAAAGTTATGTAAACCGCAGCTCATAACCCGGAGGTCGTAGGTTCGAGTCCTGCCTCCGCAACCATAAAAATACCCGGTATTCACTACGAATACCGGGGTTTTTCTAACTTTTTAGCATAAAATGAAAATGCTCCAAAGTCGATTTTGGGTCACTTTTGGGTCACTTGCCATAAAAACTGCCTTTTTGTAGTTACTGTTATGCCTTTTTACGGATCAGAACATCGGCAATACAATCGGCGGCCTTTGCTTTGTTTTCTTCGATGATGTGGGAATAAAAGTTTTCGGTGGTGGTGACACTTGCGTGACCGAGCTGCTTTGATACGGTCACAATGTCGGTGCCGTTTCCCAAAAGAACGGATGCTACCGTGTGGCGGAATGCGTGGGGATTGATGTGCGGCAGACCGTGGCGGGCAGAGAAATCATTGAGCCAGCCGGTAATGCTGTCCGGGTTCATACGATCGCCGTTGTCGCGGGTGAAGACATAGCCAGTATGCTGCCATCGATCACCGTTGAGCAACTGAAGGCGCAGCTGCTCCCGTTTATGCAGCTTTAGCAATCGCATCGTTTCCTGCGGCAATGCTAGATACCGGATGTCGCTGGTTTTGGTTGTGCTTTCAAACACTCCCTTGCTTCGAGTTGTAATCAGTTCACTGTCGATTTTTACCCGATTATTTTCAAAATCCACCTTTTCCCACTTTAACCCCATAATCTCACCACGGCGGCATCCGGTGACAATAAGAAGGTGGGTTATCAGCTGCCACTTTAACGGTTCGCGATCCAATGCGTCCAGGATTGCGGATACGGTTTCCGGCTGGAAGTAATTAGGTAATTTCTTTTGAGATTTTGGAGGTGTAGCTTTTGCAGCTGCATTGTACGGCACAAGCATTTCCTTTTCTGCCTGGGCCAGGACGGTAGAGATAAGCCGGTGGTGTTCCAGAATGGTCTTTTCAGCCAGAGGATCCATATTCTTTTTAATACGGAATACTTCATCCACTTTTTTACCCATAGCTTTGGCTATTGCTTGGGCTTTTTCTGCTTTGATAGATTCACCCTTGACTGCAACACCAACGGTCGGAGCAGATACACCAGACAACTCTGACAACTTGCTGCGGCTGATGTTGTTCTGCTTTAGCCATACAGCTATATCGATCTTTGATTCTGCAGAGTCACCGCCTATGCGAATGCCCGGCTCGGCCAAGTTCTTATAAAAGCTGTTCAGATGTTGGGGACGAAGATCTGTTAGCTTGATATGACCGATGGCCTGATTGATTCGCTCCAGAAGATCCCGGTACCTATCGATCGTTTTGGGCTTTATTCCGGTGCGCTCCTTCAAATTGAGTACATAATCTGCATACTCAGCGAAGGTCTGGCGATTATCCAGAGTGTAGCCTTGCTCTATGGACCGTTCAAAATCTGCAGCGGCTCGTTGGACGGCTTTCTGAATTTGCCGCTCGGTCATACCGGTGGCGGGTTTGTAAGTCGTTCGGTGCCGGATACGTTTGCCAAGGGTGTCAAAACCGCTATATACGGTAATCCGGTAGGACGTGCCAGTCTTTCCGGCAATCTTTTCTATAGTTGCCATGTTTTTCTTGCCTTTCTGGGGCAAGTCTGCTAGAATAAAGGGGCAGACTGCTCCTAACTTGTGGTGAGTGTGGATGTTTGCATATGCCGCTCTCGGTGCGCCAACACCGGGGGCGGTTCTTTTTGTTTTTAGGTAATTCTGTTTTTTGCAGCAACTGCTGACCGAATTGGGGCAATACTCGTGAGAAAGTGGGTGCGCGTTTACTTTTTCACTGCTTGAGGGATTGGTTTTGAGGTAAATCCACAGTTTTGGCATACTGCTACTGTTTCATGAGCTTTCGGTACAAGTGCATAAATAAGAATCCCAATAATGCCGCCTAAAACAGCACCAATTATCGCACCTAAGACAAGACCGATGATGCTTAGGAACATCAGACCCAATCCGGCAAAGAGCAAAGTCACACCAACAGTGAAACCAACCACGGGAAATCCTTTGGCGGATCTAGATTGCATTTGCAGGTTGAAGGATCCACATCTTTCGCATTTTACTTTTGTTTCAGCATGGGCTTGATTCTCCTGCCCTTCCTCATTGGCAGCACATTCAAGAGGCTGCCCGGAAATACGGTTGCCGCATTGTGAACAAAATAACGCTTCATCATTTAATTTACTTCCGCATACAGTACAATACATTGTTTTTTGCTCTCCTTTGTTTTTAGATGGTTCTGCCTTTTTCGGCGGCCAGGGCCTGTAGGACTTGGAAATTCTTTGCGTTCTGTGTTTTCATTCTGAATCTAAGGAATCATAAATAGCTTGCACACGTAAATAATTGCTTTGTGTGTAAAGCGGTCCTGTGTAATGAGGGAAGGTTCGTGATTGGCTGAAATTGCCGGTCCAAAAAGTGTGGGCACAATCAAATGCACTGATGAGCTTAATTGCGAAATCTTCGCGATTTCTCTTCTTTGCGCTCTCTGTTTTAAGATTTGCGATTTTCTTGTCATTGGTAGCTACGGCACGATCAATAAAGTCGTTAACAGTAGCATCTAAGTTGGATATGATTTTTTGGTAATCATCTGTAGGGGTGTTGGCTTTGAATATATTATATTTCTCGTAAGATTGGAGCTCCAACAGCAAATCAAAAGAAAAATTCAAACGCTCAAAAAAGACATCTGGTTTGGTAGTGGTATTCAGGATCCGAGCACTATCTTGCAGCTGGTTGAGTAAAGTCTGTACATACTGCAGCTCCTGTTGTGAAATTCTGGGAGTAAACAATCCTCTTTTACGAGGTTTTACAGAATGCTGAGCTTTATGCTGAGTGCTAGTCTGTAAAGGTGCACGATCAATTTTTGCTCCGCATTTGGAACAGAAACGGTCATTGTCAGAAACTGAGTTGCCGCATTTTGTGCAGAACATAGCCAAGCCTCCTATCTGATAGCGCTGGTGAAGGCAATCGCCTTACCCAGGATTCTGACGGAATTCATTTCTTCGCCCCAGTAGACGAGGGGGCGGTATTGCGGGTTCTCTGGCTCCAGGGAAATGTGATCCTCAAAGAGCTGTACCCGTTTTAAGGTAGCTTCGCCATCTATTAGTACGGCAGCAATTTCTCCGTTGTCTACGGTGTTCTGCTGACGGATATAGACCATATCGCCGTCGAAGATTCGGGCGTTGATCATACTGTCACCTTTGCAGGTAAGTGCGAAGTCTGCGTGGACGTGCCGGGGAATATCGATGTATTCCTCGATGTGCTCTTCTGCCAAAATGGGAGCACCGCAGGCGATGGATCCGATCAGCGGAATCTTCCGCATTTCGGGCATAGGAATAATATTACCAAGAAGCGGTAGCTCCGGATGCTCAACAGGACAATCTAAGGCGCTACGTCCAACAATATAGTCAACAGAAGTATCATAGAACTCGGCAAGTTGAATTAAAACTTCAGAAGTGGGTTCACGTAACCCTTTCTCATAATTAACATAAGTGGTGTAGGGCATATCAAGTAGCCGAGCAGCTTCTTTCATATTAATGCCCCTTTTCTCTCTAAGTTCCTTAATACGAAACATCATATCACCTCCAAAAGATGTATACAATTAAAGCGTTACACAAAACGGGTAAATAGTCAACCCTTTAAAAGCCAAATTGGGTAAGTTGTACAAAAAGAGCTTACACAGTTTGGGTATTTTTACGCTTGACAAATACTCAAAATGGGTACAGAGTGTAAATACACCCAAAATGAGTAACACAAAACACGGAGGTGAAACCATAAAGCTCAATATGAAATATCCCAACATCGAGGCAGAACGAGCCAGACGTGGAATCAGTAACGACTCCTTGGCGGAAGAATTAGGAGTAGTTCATTTTGAATTTATAACGAGAAAGCAAACTGCTGGATAATGGATGTCATCATAATGCTGTCCATAGTTCGGTGGCAGTTTGGTAGCGTTCGTCCGGGTTTACCGCTGTACATTTGCGGACGATCCGTCCGGCTCGTCCCGAAGCAATGGTTTTGCTTGGGTGAGATCCGGTTAACATAACATTATACAAAACACCGGCGGCATAGATATCCGTCCGGGCATCAGATTGGGAAAGGCCCAACTGCTCCGGAGAGACATAACCCACAGTACCCATAATCACAGTGTCCCGGCTGCCTTCTCCCACACGGCGGGAGGCATTGAAATCGATCAATACCACTCTGCCGCTATCGGAGATCATCACATTTTCAGGCTTGATATCCCGATGCACAAGACCTCTGGTATGAAGTACGCTCATAGCGTAGCACAGTGCCTCCATAACACGCCGGGCACCTTGCTTTTGGTAACGGTTCATTTCCATAATCTGAGCAACGGTCATTCCGGGGACATATTCTTCCAATACGATTTGTCCGTCCTCCAGCCAAATCACGTCCAGGATTTCCGGCAGATTTACACAGCGGAATTTTACAAGGGTGTTATAAGCTTCTATTTGCTGGGGATAACTGCGTAACACCAAATATTTACCGGTTTCCCGGTGCCGCAGCTTCAGCACCTTGCAATCGTTCTTGGTGCTGAGGACATCCGCAGTTATAAAAGTGTTCCGCAAACTGCGGATATACTCTTCTCTCGTCATAGCTTTCTTCTCCGGGGGATATATCAGAAATCTTCCGGTTGCCACTGGAAGCCGAGGGTAACAGCAAGCTTAGACCAAAGGATCCCTTCGGTGTTTTCCAGATATTCCGGACAGTGAATCGTCAGGGCTTCCGTGCAGCCGGATAATGCCGCCCGGTCGATCAGCACATCTTCGTGCAGATACAGATCCGTCAGGGCATACCCGCCGAAGGCGTTGCCCCATACATAGCGTACATTGTATCCCAGGTCGATTGCTTGTGCATTGGTCCCGGTAAAGGCACCGTCTGCAATCACGGTCACCAAAGCATTCATATCATTGCCTAAAAAGGTGGGGACCCGGTAGATACCATCGGGAGGGGCTCCCTCCACCCGGATCAGCACATAGTGATTGTGCAGGGTAATCGCTGTGGGGTGATCCTCTCGGGTGGCGGGGCGGAATGTGAAAGTGACACCGTCTGCTGTTTGGGAGATGGTTTCGTCGTTTTCAGGAGCAGTTATGGAATCGTCCTCAATGCCCTGGATTGTTGGAATATCCCCAATACCTGTATCGGAGGGTGCCGTTGGGTCCGCTGGCGGATCTGCGCTCAAAACGGCGATCATAATCAGCAAAGCGCACACGCCCAGGAAACAAAGCAACACCAAAGGCCACCGGCGAGCTTGGCATACCGGCGGTGGGATCTGTTCTTTTTCGTCCAGAGAGGTCATACAGCACAGGCAGAACCGGGCGTTGTCATCCAGTTTAGCTTTGCAGTTCGGGCATAATTTCATAATGTACTTTGTCCTAATGTCTCCATACCGTAGTCGTAGAGAAGTTCGTTCAATTGCGCCACAGACATTTTGTTCAAAATGCCGTAAAGCACGATACTGTCAAAGGACCGCTTTACATATAGGGGGCTGTAGCCGGCGGCCTTCAGAAGCTGCTGCACTTGGTCCAGATTCAGCCCCATACCGATGGCCAGGGCCAACACCTTGCCTCGCTCCGGGATCCTGCTGCCGGCGAAGATATGGTAGGCGTAGATTTCACTCATCTCTGCGTTTTTTATGGCTTGTGCTTTGCTGATACCGGTCTGCTGAAGCAGTTGTTCCAAAAGCTGTGCTAAAGATTTATCAACCATATAATCTTTGTTTTCCTGGTAGAAACTATGAAAGTCCGGAGAAAGCTGCAGCTGCTTTACGATTTCCGATGTGTCCTTCTGCATAAAAACACCCCTTTGTTTTTTATAGTTATAGCACGATATACCGCAAAATGCAATAAAAGAGGCGGAAAAACCACCTCCTTTTGTCGAATTTAGCCACTATAACACATCCTGTCAAAAAAAGCAAGATACTGGAAGGTAAGGACGAAAGAATATTTTTGTGATATGGTTATTTAAAGATTCTCCAGAAATATCTGAAGCGGCTTCTTCTGTTTTGGGGAAAGGCGCAGCAAAACTGTGATTTTACAGACATAAAGAAAGGTTGATGTACTTATGGGATTCTTGGATAAGCTGAACAACTTGATTCAGACGACCCTCACAAATCAAACCCCACTGGCAGACCCTACAGAAAGAAAGTATTATGAAATTGCTTTTAATGTATTGAGATTAATCCATATTGGTGATTACCAGGCGATCAAAAAGTATGTTGACTTTACATTAGGGCAGCCTTGTAATGAGGAAATTCTCAAACGTGCTTTGAAGTACATTAGGACTCGGGTTAGTGACGATGGAAAAACATACTATGTGAACTATGATGACAACGATCTTTATGCT
>JAZNRQ010000096.1:0-2092 GCA_045590735.1 Faecousia sp.
ATTAAGCAATGCGATTCTATATGCACACCTAAGTGGCAAGGATGGATACGGTCGGGATGTGGTGGGACTATACCCCATTCTGCCGGATGACACCTGCTATTTTCTTGCTATAGATTTTGATGACGGTGACTGGAAGGATAATGTCAGCGAAGTGCGAAATATTTGCACAAGCTGGAATATCCCCTGTGCAGTAGAGCGTTCCCGCAGCGGCGAAGGCGCACATCTTTGGATATTCTTTACCGAGCCAATCTCTTGCAGTGCCGCCCGGAAATTAGGAACAGCATTGATTACTGCTGCGATGGAAAACAGCGGCAAATTAAAACTGGATTCCTATGATCGTATGTTTCCAAACCAGGACACACTCCCTAAAGGCGGTTTTGGCAATTTAATAGCACTTCCCCTGCAGGGGCAAGCCCGCAAAAAGAATAACAGTTCCTTTGTGGGTGAAGATTTTGTTGCTTATGAAGATCAATGGGCGTATTTATCGCAAATGCAAAAGCTGTCTGCAATCGAGGTAGAAAATCTTATCCATATACATAGCCGTGGTGACGGTCTTGGTGTTCTGTGTACAGACGCTGACGAAACCAAGCCTTGGGAAAAACATCCCAAAGCGGTTCTCACAGCTATGGATTTTGAACAGCCAATCGAAATTGTCCGATCCAACATGCTGTATATCGCAAAGGATGCCTTAACTCCACGTGTGCGGAATCAAGTGCTGCGCCTGGCGGCTTTTAAGAACCCGGACTTTTACCGCAGCCAGGCTATGCGTCTGCCAATTTATAACAAGCCACGAGTGATCTGCACTGCAGAAGAACGAGACGGCTATTTAGCTTTGCCCCGGGGATGCGAACAAAGCTTAATAGGTTTGTTGAATGATGCAAACGCGGTATATACAATCACAGATAAAACAAATTCCGGAAAACCAATCAATGTTCAGTTCAAGGGTGTACTACGCACGGAACAGATGCCTGCTGCAGAGGCATTATTATCTAATGAAACAGGTGTTTTATCTGCCACCACTGCCTTCGGCAAGACAGTGATAGCCGCAAATTTGATCGCGCAGCGAAAGGTCAACACACTTGTGCTTGTACATACGCAGGCATTGCTCAACCAATGGAAAAATTCTTTGTCTGAATTTTTAAAGATCAACGAAACATTGCCGGAGTTACCGAAAAAGCGCGGCCGTAAAAAGGAACGATCCGTGATCGGTCAGCTGGGCGGCACGAAAAATACCGTTTCCGGGATTGTAGATATTGCAATTATTCAATCGCTTATTTCCGGTGACGAAGTGAAAGCACTAATCAATGAGTATGGCATGGTGATCGTTGATGAGTGCCACCATGTTTCTGCAGTCAGCTTTGAGAGAGTTTTGAAAGAAGCAACTGTCAAATATGTTTACGGTCTAACAGCAACTCCAACCCGGCAGGACGGACATCAGCCGATCATCCATATGCAGTGCGGACCGATCCGTTACATGGTGGATGCTAAGGAGCAGGCGGAAAAGCGAGCTTTTGAGCACTACTTGTTACCTCGTTTTACGACCTACCGTAGTGCGGTAACGGATAAAGGAATTGCCGCGATTTACAAGGACTTGGCAGAGAGTGAAGTCCGCAATGACCATATTGTAAAAGATGTCGCCAAGGTGTTGGAAAACGACAGAACACCCATTGTCTTAACCGAGCGCCGGGAGCATGTGCTTTTGCTGGCGGACAAATTAGCCAATCATTGTAAGAATGTTATCACTCTGTTTGGCACCGCATCAGCAAAGCTGCGCAGAGAAACAATGGAAAAGTTGCAGGCAATTCCGGCAGATGAGTCGTTAGTAATCATCGCGACCGGCAAATATGTTGGTGAAGGCTTTGATTACCCAAGATTGGACACATTATTTTTGGCATTGCCGATTGCTTGGAAGGGCAAGGTCGCCCAGTATGCCGGACGGTTGCACCGTAATTATCCCAGCAAGAACGAAGTGCAAATTTACGATTATGTAGATATTCATGTGCCGGTATTGGAGAATATGTATCAAAAGAGATTGAAGGGTTATGCCGCTATCGGATATAAGATAAAGATCGAAGGTGTGTCCCAAGTCAAT
>JAZNRQ010000097.1:0-4484 GCA_045590735.1 Faecousia sp.
ATAACAACTCCTTGGCTCACAGAACGACATGGCTACGATCCGACTTGGGAGGCGTTGAGTTGTTAGCTCCCGCTCCCAAAGCCACCCTCCCCGGGACCCCTCCCGGCGCGCACTTTCGATGGTGCTATACAAGGTTTCGGTGCATCAAGGGTGGTTATCGCAACAGCTCGAGAAATTGGAATTTCATTCTGTGCGGTACGGTGTTCCTGCTTTTATATATTTAATATATGTATCAAATACCAAAAGACAGAAGCTTACGGGGTGGCATTTTGTAAAAACTGGGGAATTTTTACCAATTCGTTGTTGGTGCTTGCTTTTTGATCCTTTTATATTTATAATACTATATTGATAAACTAGTATAGATATGTCAATATCGATAGCGGCCTTTTGGCAGATATCGACACCACCGGAAAGGAACGTGTTACTATGACTTTCAGTTACTATCCCGGATGTACCCTGCGCAACAAAGCCAAGGAGCTGGACCTGTACGCCAGAGCCTCTGCGGAAGCGCTGGGCTTTACCCTTGAGGAGCTGGCCGACTGGCAGTGCTGCGGCGGTGTTTACCCTCTGGGTACCGACGAGATTGCATCCAAGCTGGCATCCGTCCGGACGCTGGCGCAGGCCAAGGAAAAGGGACAGGATCTTGTTACCCTGTGCTCCGCCTGCCACCACGTCCTCAAGCGTGTCAATGACGATATGAAAAACGTTGAGGACATCCGCACCCGTGCCAACAACTATATGAAGCTCCCGACCCCCTATGCAGGCGAAACCAAGGTTTTGCATTTCTTGGAGGTGATCCGGGATCAGATCGGCTTTGACGAGCTGAAAAAGAAGGTCGTCAATCCCCTCACCGGCAGGAAGATCGGTGCTTACTACGGTTGCCTGCTGCTGCGGCCCGGTAAGATCATGGCTTTTGACGATCCGGAAAATCCCCAGCTTTTGGAGGACTTCATCCGGGCACTGGGTGCCGAACCGGTGGTATATCCCTACCGGAATGAGTGCTGCGGCG
The DNA here is from genome assembly GCA_045590735.1 of Faecousia sp. Classification (GTDB taxonomy): domain Bacteria; phylum Bacillota; class Clostridia; order Oscillospirales; family Oscillospiraceae; genus Faecousia. The sequence goes on from JAZNRQ010000097.1 coordinate 1,010, forward strand.
GCTACATATCTCTCAAAGAGCCTCAGATGGCCAAGGATATGAGCAGTAACATTGCCCAAAGCGCAGAGAGCTTCGGTGCGGAAATGCTTATTACCGCCTGTCCCCTGTGCCGCTACAACCTGAACAAATCTCAGACGGATCTTCCCGTTTACTATTTTACTGAGCTTCTGGCTGAGGCTCTGGGTGTAAAGGAGGCTGCGCTGAAATGAGCCACGGTGTGAATAAGGCCGAAAAGATCAAGGAGATCTCCGGCACCAATCCTTTAAAATGTATGAAATGCGGCAAGTGCTCCGCCACCTGCCCCTCCTTCGACGAGATGGACATTAAGCCCCATCAGTTTGTTTCCTATGTACAGCAGGGAAACATTGAGGCACTGGCAGAAAGCAAGTCCCTGTGGAAATGCCTTTCCTGCTTTGCCTGTGTGGAGCGTTGCCCCCGGGACGTACAGCCCGGACGGATCATCGATGCCGCACGGCAGATGGTGGTACGGCAGCGGGGCGGCAACTATCTGACCGCTGACGAGATCCCGGCACTGCTGGATGAAGAGCTGCCTCAGCAGCTTCTGGTCAGCGCCTACAGAAGATACAAGAGGTGAGCGCGATGCAAAGAATCGGTGTATTTGTCTGTCACTGCGGCAGTAACATTGCTGCTACAGTGGACGTGAAAAAGGTCGTGGAAATGGCTCTGCTGGAGCCGGGTGTTGTCCACGCAGAAGATTATCAGTATATGTGCTCCGAGGCCGGTCAGGCAAAGATCGGTGCTGCGATCCAGGAACATAAGCTGACCGGTATCGTGGTCTGCTCCTGCTCCCCCCGGATGCACGAGGCTACCTTCCGCAAGTGTGCGGAGCGTTACGGTCTGAACCCCTATATGGTGGAGATCGCCAACATCCGTGAGCATTGCTCCTGGATCCACAAGGATATGGAAGAAGCCACCAAGAAGGCTGTGATCCTTGCCCGGGCAGCCATTGCCAAGGTGAATCTGAACGCACCCCTGCAGGCAGGTGAAAGCCGTGTTACCAAGCGTGCGTTGGTCATCGGCGGCGGTATCGCCGGTATCCAGACCGCTCTGGACATTGCCGATGCCGGTTACGAGGTGGACATCGTGGAAAAGACCCCCTCCATCGGTGGCCGTATGTCTCAGCTGGACAAGACCTTCCCCACCCTGGACTGCTCTGCCTGTATTCTGACCCCCAAGATGGTGGATGCGGCAGGTCACGAGAAAATTAACATTTATACATACAGCGAAGTGGAAAAGGTTACCGGCTTCGTGGGTGACTTTACCGTTGACATTCGCAAGAAGGCAAGATCTGTGGACGCTACCAAGTGTACCGGCTGCGGTGTCTGCCAGGAAAAGTGCCCCTCCAAGAAAACTCCCAGCGAGTTTAACCGGGGCTTGGGCAACCGCAGTGCCATCTACACCCCCTTCGCCCAGGCGATCCCCAATGTGCCTGTGATCGACCGGGAGGCTTGCCTCAAGTTTAAGACCGGCAAGTGCGGTGTCTGCGAAAAGGTCTGTCAGGCCGGTGCTATCAACTACGCACAGGAAGACGAGATCATTACCGAAAAGTACGGTGCCATCGTGGTGGCTACCGGCTTTGATACCATTAAATTGGATAAGTACGACGAGTACGCATACAACCAGAGCAAGGACGTGATCACCTCTCTGGAGCTGGAGCGTGTGATGAACGCTGCCGGTCCTACCAAGGGTCACTTAGAGCGTCTTTCCGACGGCAAAGCACCCAAGGAGATCGTGTTCATTCAGTGCGTGGGCAGCCGCTGTTCCGACGACCGGGGCAAACCCTACTGCTCCAAGATCTGCTGTATGTACACCGCAAAGCACGCAATGCTGATCCGGGACAAGTACCCGGATGTGAACGTGACCGTGTTTTATATTGATGTCCGTACCCCCGGTAAGAACTTCGATGAGTTCTACCGTCGTGCTGTGGAGGAATACGGTGTTAACTATATTAAGGGTCAGGTAGGTAAGGTTGCTCCCCAGGCTGACGGCAGCCTGCTGGTGCAGGGTGTTGACCTGCTGGACAACAAGCAGATCAAGATGAGGGCAGATATGGTGGTTCTGGCAACCGCTATCGAGCCCAACGAAGGTGTGCGCAGCATTGCAACGATGCTGACCGCCTCCATCGACACCAACAACTTCCTCACCGAAGCCCACCCCAAGCTGCGTCCCGTGGAGTCCCCCACTGCCGGCGTGTTCCTGTCCGGTGTGTGCCAGGGCCCCAAGGACATTCCCGAAACCGTTTCTCAGGCAGGTGCCGCTGCGGTCAAGGTCATTGGCTTACTTGCCAAGGATAAGCTGACCACCAACCCCTGTACCGCAAAGCCCGACGAGCTGCTGTGTAACGGCTGTAGTAACTGTGCCAAGGTCTGCCCCTACGGTGCGATCTCTTATGAGGTTCGCCAGGTAAATGACCACGGCATCCGTGAGGATCGCCGCATTGCAGTGGTCAATAGTGCCTTGTGCCAGGGCTGCGGTGCTTGTACCGTTACCTGTCCTTCCGGTGCTATGGACCTGCAGGGCTTTAGCAACAGACAACTTATTGCGGAGGTGGATGCAATATGTCGGTAAATGAAGAATTTCGCCCCAAGATCGTGGCGTGTTGCTGCAACTGGTGCAGCTATGCAGGTGCTGACCTGGCCGGTTCTTCCCGTCTTGCCTATCCGGCAGATGTGAAGATCATCCGTGTTCCCTGCTCCTGCCGCGTGAACCCTATGTTTATTCTCCGCGCCTTTGAAAAGGGTGCAGACGGTGTGATCCTGTGCGGCTGCCACCCCGGCGACTGCCACTACTCCACCGGTAACTACTATGCCCGCCGCCGTATGACGCTGCTGTTTTCTATGCTGGACTATATGGGTGTGGAAAATGGCCGTACCCGTGTGGAATGGGTCTCTGCCGCTGAGGGCGTAAAGTTCTCTACCACGATGAATGAGTTTGTGGATAAGATCCGCTCTCTTGGACCGAATGTAAGATTGGGGGATTTGAGATGCAAGAACTGTAAGCAAGAGCCATCCAGCTGCTGAAAGACGGCACGGTGGCACGGGTTCTGGGCTGGCGCATCGGCGAAAATACATACGACCCCGAGCCTGCATTCTTTGACAGCGTGGAAGCTATGGAAGGCTTTGTGTACAATAACTTCTGTGCCGCCAACCTGTCTAAGTATATGATCGAAGCAGGAAAGCTGGAGGGCAAGACCCTGGTCTGCCTGAAGCCCTGCGACAGCTACAGCTACAATCAGCTGCTTTCCGAGCACCGGGTAGACCGGGAAAAGGCTTACATCATCGGTGTGGGCTGCAAGGGTAAGCTGAGCATTGAAAATGTCAAGCGTGCCGGTGTCAAGGGCATTCTGTCCGCCACCGATACCGATCCTCTGCAGGTGGAGACCCTCTACGGCAACACCGAGGTTCCCTACAAGGCCGCTATGCTGGACCGCTGCCACGTCTGCAAGGGCAAGGAG
>JAZNRQ010000098.1:0-9302 GCA_045590735.1 Faecousia sp.
AGAGCAAAACACAGGGTATTATGGAATCACCAAGTTAAAAGATTGTGCCGACTCGTTTAAATTGCGAGGTTGGCATAGTGACCATAATTTTGATGCAGTATTTGTTACCGACGAAGACGGCTCTATCACAATAAAGAAACTTAATTAATATCATTACAAGCAAAAAGGACTATGACATTTTTGGTGTCATAGTCCTTCTTCATTTTTTCATTTGTCGTAAATGTGTCGTAAATCGGTTTTTATAGAGTTTAGAAAACCCTGTAATACCGCTATTTTACGGCATTTTCTTAATCGAGAGGTTTCATTGTGGGGAAGAGGATGACTTCGCAGATGGTGTCAGCACCGGTCAGCAGCATTACGCAGCGGTCCACGCCGATGCCCATACCGCCTGTGGGAGGCATACCGTATTCCATTGCGTTGAGGAAATCCTCATCCAGCATTTCGGCTTCATCGTCACCACGCTCCCGCTGCTCCACCTGCTTCATAAAGCGGTCACGCTGATCAATGGGATCGTTCAGCTCGGAGTAAGCGTTACCCATTTCACTATGGCAGATAAATGCCTCGAAACGCTCGGTCAAGCGGGGATCTTCGGGGCTGCGTTTGGTCAGCGGAGAAACCTCCACGGGATACATCGTGATAAAGGTAGGCTGGATCAAATGCTCTTCAACCTTCTGGTCGAAGCAGGCATACAAAGCATTGCCCCAGGTCTTCTCTGCGGCATCTGCCAGTTCCACACCCTTTGCCTTGGCAGCAGCCACGGCCTCTGCGTCATCGGAAATCGCACCGAAATCGATGCCCACATATTCCTTGACCGCTTCGATCATCGTCATACGGCGCCAGCCGGGAGCAAGATTTACCTTCTCGCCCATCCACTCGACTTCGTAAGTACCCAAAATCTCCTTGGCGGCACCGGAAATGATGCCCTCGCAAATATCCATCATATCGTGGAAATCGGCATAGGCCTGGTACAGCTCCACAGAGGTAAACTCCGGATTGTGCTTGGGGTCCATACCCTCATTGCGGAAGATCCTGCCGATCTCATAAACCCGGTCCATACCGCCGATGATCAGCCGCTTCAGGGGCAGCTCGGTTGCGATACGCATATACATATCGATATCCAGCGTATTGTGGTGGGTCACAAAAGGACGGGCAGACGCACCGCCGGCGATGGTGTTCAGCACGGGGGTCTCCACTTCGATATAGCCCATATTATCCAAATAGTTGCGCATAAACTTAATGAACCTGGAACGGATCACAAAGTTCTGCTTCACCTCAGGATTGACCATCAGATCCACATAGCGCTGACGGAAACGGATCTCCTTATCGGTCAGGCCGTGGTATTTTTCCGGCAAAGGCAGTAAGGACTTGCTGAGCAGGGTCACGGTCTTTGCCCGGATAGAGATCTCCTCTGTCTTGGTCTTGAAGACCTCACCCTCAACACCCACGATATCGCCCATGTCGTTCTTCTTAAAGCGGGCATACTCCTCCTCGCCCAGCTCGTCGATCTTAACAAACAGCTGAATACGGCCGGTAGAGTCCTGCAGGTCGCAGAACATAACCTTGCCCTGTCCCCGCTTGCTCATCAAGCGGCCTGCCACACGGACAAGCTTGCCCTCGTAGCCTTCGTAATCTGCCTTGATAGCGGCAGAGTCGGCGTTAAAATCAAACTTGGTCTGCAGGAAGGGATCCCGACCCTCCGCCTGCAGAGCAGCCAGCTTGTCCCGGCGCACCTGAACCTGGTCGCCGTAGGACATTTCAGCCTGCGGTACAAACTTTGCCATAGTATTAACCCTCGCGTGTAATGGAAATTACCTTCATCTTGTAAGAACCGGAAGGTGCCATAACCATAAAGGTCTCGCCCTCTGCCTTACCCACGATGGCACGGCCAAAGGGAGAATCGTCAGAAAGCTTATATTCCATAGCCTTGGCTTCCTGAGAACCGGTAATACGGTACTCAGTCTGCTCGCCGCTTTCCAGATCTTCCACCAAAACGCGGCAACCCAAGCCAACACGGCCGGTTGCTTCGTTCTCGTCCTCAATGATCACTGCGTGGGACAGAATGTCCTCGATCTCGGCAATGCGACCATAGAGCTTTGCCTGCTCATTTTTCGCTGCATCGTACTCAGAGTTTTCGGACAAGTCACCGTAGGAGCGAGCCTCAGCGATCATCGCTGCGATCTCACGCTCACGGGTGGTCTTCAGATAGTTCAGTTCCTTTTCCAGTTCTGCCAGACGCAAACTGGTAATCTTAAATTCCTTTGCCATAGCAAACATCCTTTCAGCACCTTATTTTCAATAGCTCAAATTATTATAGTCACAAATCGCCCTGCCGTCAAGCAGATAATCCAACTTATCCTGCCTTTTTCAGTGCCTGTACGGCAGCCGACACCTGTTCATCTTCTTGCGGATCCAGTACACCGGCATAAAGTTTCGTTTCTTTTTCTTTCTCCAACTTCTGCTCCACATCCGGCTTCAAGCCGCCTGTTTCCGCCAGGCTGACACCCTTGGGCGTATAATACTTGCCTACAGACAAGCCCACCGCAGAGCCGTCGCTCAATTCGATGGTATTCTGGAAGTACCCTTTTCCGGTGGTTGCCACACCCACTACAATTGCCTTATCGTATTCCTGCAGAGCAGCGGCAAAGAATTCCGCCGCGGAATAGCTGTTATTATTGATCAACACCGCCATCGGCATATCCAAACATGCAGCATCGGAGTAAGAAATGCTTTCCTCTCCGTCGTAGCTCACCGCCCGGAACACCTCACACTCCGGCAGCAAATAATCCAGCACCTTCACAAGCTCTGTTTTAAATCCACCGGGGTTATAACGGACATCAAAGATCAGTGCCTTAGCACCCTGCTGACGCAGCGCCTCAATTTGGGCAATGGTTTCTTCCGCACAACGCTCGTCAAAATTTTCAATGGTGATAAGACCGATATTGTCCGGGAGCATCTGTCCCGTAGCCACATCCAGCACAAACCGTTTGCGGGTTACCTTGAATGTTTCCCACTGGCCGGGCCCCCGATAAACAGTAATCTCCACCTGGGTGTTTTCCTCGCCGCGGATCAGCTCCGTGACCCGGTCCATACCCACCTGCAGGGCGATCTCCCCTTCTACAGTGTGGATCACATCCCCTTCCTTCATACCGGCTTCAAAAGCACCGCCTTGGGGGTCAACCTTCAGGATCTTAAAGCCCCGGGGATCTTCTTCCCGGGAAACCGTGGCACCAATACCCACATATTCATTTTTTAAATTGCTTTTATGCTCTTCATACTGGGATGCAGGAATATAGTAGCTCCATTTGTCTCCTGTGGCGCTGACCATACCGGCTGCTGCACCATCATACAACGTTTCGTCATCAACCTCACCCACAAAGTATTTGTCGATCACTGCGTACAGCTCGTCCAGCTTATCCGAACGGTCATCGGTGCTCATTGCAAACCTCGTGACGCTGACAGCTGCCACCGCAACCAACACATAGGACAGCACCAGTAATACAATTTTTCCCCAAGAATTCTTATTCATTTGCTCACCTCAAATAAAGGACTTTTCCCACAGCCCAAAAATCGGGCTGTGGGAGTCTCTCTCTTAAATATCGATGTACTTTGCAGGGTTTACATGGCCACCTTTATACAGAATGCTGAAATGCAGGTGGGGGCCGGTAGAAACACCGGTAGAGCCCATATAACCAATAACCTGACCGGCTTTGACCGTATCGCCTTTATTGACGATATAGTGGGTCAGGTGCATATACTGGGAGCTAAAACCGTCACCATGATCGATCTCCACATAGTAACCGGCAGATGTGCTGTACTTGGCAACCGTAACCTTGCCGCCGCGGCTTGCAATGATCTCTGTGCCGGAGTTGTGTGCCAGGTCAACACCGTAATGGAACTTACGAGTATTGTAAACAGGGTGGATACGCCATCCGTAAGGGCTGGTAAAGCGCTTATACTTACAGGGCACCAGCCACTTTGCGCTGCTTGCCACATAGTCATTGTTGCTGCCGGAGGATGCTGCCTGCTGTTCTTCACGCTTTGCGGCATCGTAGGCATCCTGCTTGTCAGAGATCTGCCCCTTAAGTTTGCTTGCCGCTGCTTCTGCCTCATCCAGCAGTTTTTCGTAATCCTCACCAATGGCAACCAGATCTGCAAGCAAACGGTCTGCCTCTTCACGCTTCTTTTCCATTTCCAACTGGGATGCTTCCAGCTGCTTTTTGTTTTCTGCCAGTGCTTCCAGTTCTTCTTCCAGTGCCTTCTTTGCCTCGTCAACCTCCTTGGCTGCGATGCCCATTTCCTGAATGCGGCGCTCATCTGCCTTTGCGATCTCACGCATAATATTGATCCGGTCCAGGAAATCAGAGAAGCTGCTTGCCTTAAAAATAACCGACCAGTAAGTGAGCTTGCCCTGCTCCTCCATAATACGGATACGCTCTCTATTCTTTTCGTTCAGATCGTTCAGGCGGGCCTGCGCCTCATCCAACTCCTCCTGCTTATCCGCAATCAAGTTGGTGTAGGCAACCATCTGCTCGTTAATATTATCGACCTTTTCGTGGAGCATAAACACCTGCTGATCGATGGTGTTTTTCTGCTCTACGATATCCTCCATCTCACTGAGGTTGCCCTTTAGCTGGCTTTCCAATGCACTGATTTCCTTATCCAGCTTCTTTTTATCCTCTTTCAGCGCATTCAGCTGATTCTTCAGTGTACTGGAGGATGCCGCTTCCGCAAAGGAAGGAATCAAACCGGCTACCAAGCCCAGCGTCAAAATAACAGCCATAACGCCCGCCAGGATCGATACCCAAAGCTTTCTCTTTCTCATCTTTTTCTCCTTTACACATCCATGAATTTCCGGATCGAGATCCAGCTGCCTACGATGCCTACAAACAAACCTGCAGACAGGAATGTGGCGATCATAAACCACAGCAGGTCACCGAAGGGAACGAAATTAAACATATCCAGTGCCGTATCCATTGCTTCCAAGCTGGAAACGATGGCATTGTACAGCAGCCATTCGATACCAAATGCCACCGCCGCACCGGCAATACCGAGGGTAAAGCCCTCCACAACAAAGGGTAGACGGATAAATCCGTTAGTAGCACCCACCATTTTCATAATGGCGATCTCATCCTTCCGGTCGTACATTGCCAGCTTGACCGTATTGGAAATAATCAGAAGGCTGACGCCGATCAGCAAAATAATGATCGCAAAAGACGCAATGTGGATAATATTCTGAATGGTGATAAACGCCTCAGCCATCGCATACTCTGCGTAAGTTTCGGACACACCTTCAATTTTTTCAACAGCCTTGACCGTATCCTTCATCTTGGCATTGTCCATCAAGGTGATCACATAACGGTGACGCAGATAGCTGGCATCTGTTCCGGAAAGAGCATCTGCACCCATTTCTTCAGCAAAGTTTTCCAGTGCTTCTTCTCTGGTCACAAATACCGAGTTCTGTACATTTTCAATCAGATTAATTTGCGATCCGACACTTTTTGCATCTGCAAGGGGCAGTTCCTCATCGATATATGCGATGATCTCGTTGGTCTTGTTCATTTCCTCCACCAACACATTGACGTTATACATCACAGAGGCAAACATACCGACGATCAGCAAACAGGCGATCGTAACACAAACTGCCGCAAAAGACATAAAACCGTTGAGGAAAATACCCCGGATGCCCTCTTTCAGCAGGTATTTCACATTATTGATCTTCATACTCTACATTCCCATCCAATCCGTCGCTGACGATCAGTCCTTCTTCCAGAACGATCACCCGTTTTCCAAAGTGCTCCACCAAATCCATCTCGTGGGTAACCACCAGAATAGTCGTACCCAAATTGTTGATCTCCTGCAGCAAGCTCATAATTTCCAAAGAGCGGGCAGGGTCCAGGTTACCGGTAGGCTCGTCGGCAATGATAGTGGAAGGGTTATTGACCAGCGCTCTTGCAATGGCAAGACGCTGCTGCTCACCGCCGGAAAGCTCATTGGGGTGACGACGGCTTTTCGTCTCCAGGCCTACCAAATCCAGCACGTAGGGAACCCGGTCGCGAATCTCCTTCTCCTGAGCACCGATAACGCGCATCGCAAATGCCACATTTTCATAAACCGTCTTGGTTTCGATCAGGCGGAAATCCTGGAACACAACACCAACCGTACGCCGCAAATACGGGATCTCACGCTTACGGATCCGCTCCAAGGAATAGCCGTTGACATGCACCGTACCGCTGGTAGGCTTCAATTCGCCGGTAATCAGCTTAATAATGGTAGACTTACCAGAACCGGAAGGTCCTACCAAAAATGCAAAATCGCCATCCTCGATCTGCAGAGAAACACCCCGCAGCGCGTGAGTGCCGACCGAATAAGATTTGGTTACATCAGTAAATTCAATCATAATTAATTCTTATCTCCAAATTCTATGTGTAACAAATTGTAACATATTGTAAACCATTTTGTCAACCGAAGTGGATAGAAAAACATTTGGCATTATCACCAAATTATACCTTGATTTTTTGACATGCTTAAAATTCGGACCGCACAGTACTGTGCGGTCCGAATGGCAAACACTTTAACGGCTGTCCCGGGAGGACAGGTATTTTCTTACCATCAGGGCCACCTTGAAAACGATCGCGTGATCAAACTGCCGCAGGTCCAAACCGGTCAGCTTCTTGATCTTCTCCAAGCGGTACACCAGCGTATTGCGGTGGACAAACAGCTTGCGGGAAGTCTCCGACACATTCAGGTTGTTTTCAAAGAATTTGTTGATCGTAAACAGAGTTTCCTGATCCAGCGAATCAATGGAATTCTTCTTAAACACTTCCGTCAGGAAAATCTCACACTGGGTGGTAGGCAGCTGATAGATCAGACGGCCAATGCCCAGTGCTTCATAGTTAATGATGCTGCGTTCCGTATCAAACACCTTGCCCACATCGATGGCGGTTTGGGCTTCCTTGTAAGCATCTGCCAGTTCACGCAGATGGGATACCACAGTACCGATGCCGATCACCGTCTTGATAAACAGCTCGTTACGCAGGGTGTCTTCCACGCTCTGTGCAATTGCCTTCAGTTCCCCTTCCGCAGGTTCGCCGGGCAATTGCTTAACAATGGCAACATCCGTTTCATTGATGCTGATTACAAAATCCTGCATCTTATCGGCAAACAGGCCGGACAGCACATCCACGGTAGACACATCGCTGTGACCGATCTGCCGAACCAGGAACACCGCTCTCGGTGCTTCCGTAGCAAAATGCAGCTCCTTTGCCCGAATGTAAATATCACCGGGCAGGATGTTGTCCATAATAATATTCTTCACGAAGGTGCCTCTGTCGTGTTTCTCTTCGTAGAACACCTTTGCATCGTTCAGCGCAATGTGCGCCAAATTACAGTACGCGCGGGACTGTTCGTCATCACCGACACAGAACACCGCATACTCCAGCTGACCGTTGCTTCCGAAAATGCCCCGGAAGGTCTTCTGTCCAAAATTGACCGTACCCTCCTGTGCGGATGCGGCCTTCAGCGCGGCATCGGGCCAACGCTCTCCCAGCAGAGTAACATCCGTGCAGGAAATCACACAACCATCCGTATCGATTACGCCAAAGGTGCGATCTACCGCTTCTTTCAGCTGCAGAATCACGCCCTGAAAAACACTGTTGGACATTGCAAAGAGCCTCCTTAAAAAAGTTGCACAAACGCGTATCTCATAAATCTGCCCTATTATTATATAGGGTTTTTGCACATTTTGCAAGTACCTTTTGACATTTTTATACAAAAATATGCTTTGTTTTTAGTCAAAATACCAACAGGAATCAAAAAGCATCCGAAAATCGGTCTGTTTTCGACGAAAATGCTGTGCATTTTTTCGTCATTTTTCCAAATCCGCAATTTCTTTTTCCGTCAGAATACGAAATGCTCCCAAAGGCAGGCCGTTCAGAGAAAGACCACCTTCCTGCTGCCGCTGCAGATAGGTCACCGTCATCCCCCGGGATGCCATCATACGGCGGACCTGATGGTATTTGCCTTCGCATACGGTAATGCGGCTTTCACCCGGGCCCAGCGGCTCCAGCACCGCACTGAGGCAAACTGTGCCATCCCGCAGGGTCAGCCCTTCCCGGAAGGCCTCCACATCCCCTGCAGTTGCCTGTCCCTTGTGGCGGGCATAATAAACTTTGGGGATCTCATTTTTGGGGCTGATCAATCGGTGCAGCAATGCGCCGTCATTGGTAAACAACAGCAGTCCCTCTGTCTGCTTGTCCAATCTGCCTACAGGTTTCAGATCCAGTTTTTTCATTTCTGCCGGCAAAAGCTCCATAACCGTCGCTTCCCGGGCGTCTTCAGTGGCTGTCACGTAACCGGCAGGCTTATGCAGCATCAGCACGACCCTGCCGGTCTTCCCCATTGTTTCCCCATCCAACAATATCTGATGGGATAGGGTATCTATTTTTATGCTGCCGTCACGGACCGGCACACCGTCTACCGTAACACGGCCTGCTTTCAGAATCTGCTTCACCTGGCTACGGGTGCCTGCGCCGCAGTCACATAAGAATTTGTCCAATCTTTCCATAGGTGCAGTTCTACCTTTCCGCCTCGCTGAATAGTCTGTAGTGTCAAAATCTTACAGGAGGTATCTTTTATGATGGTTATGACCACAAAGGTGGATTTAAAAAAGATCATTATCATTCTTGCCGCTGTTGCCGCAGTGGTTCTCGCCCTGATCCTGCTGCTGGGTGGGAACGATCACACCCCCACCGGCACCACCATTTCAAACAACGACAGCCGGGTAAAATTCCTGACAGATCTGGGCTGGGAGGTAGCCGCATCGCCGGTAGAATCCACCCAGGTGCGGATCCCGGAGCAGCAATCCGAGGTATATGCCCGCTATAACGCCCTGCAGAAGAGCCAAGGCTACGATCTAAGTCAATATGCGGGCAAGAATGTAATGCGATATGTTTACAAAATCAACAATTTCCCGGATGCTACAGAACCGGTCTATGCCACAATGCTGGTTTATAAAAATCAGGTGATCGGCGGTGACATCACCGATACCTCTGCAAAAGGAAATGTGCAAGGCTTCCAAAAGCTCCCCGCGCCCCAACCTCAGCAGACACTGCCTCCGGAAACCACCGTCCCGGCAACCACTTAATTGAGAATTGAGAATTAAAAATTAAATTCCGGTTTAGCGAGCGATTACAATTTTCGTTGTCATTGCGAACCAGTGACCGATGTCACTGGTGTGGCAATCTCCAAAACCATTGGTATCTCTTTGAGATTCCCACGCCAGTGTGCGCACTGGCTCGGAATGA
>JAZNRQ010000099.1:0-7807 GCA_045590735.1 Faecousia sp.
AGTCGGCCAGCTGAAGTTCCCCGGCTCCAAGGTCGCCGGTCAGGCAAATACCTTCATCTTCCCCTGCATCGAAGCCGGCAACATCGGCTACAAGATTGCACAGCGTCTGGGCGGCTACGAAGCCTATGGCCCCATCCTGCAGGGTCTGGCAGCTCCCATCAATGACTTGTCCCGCGGCTGCAATGCTGACGAGGTCTACAAGATGGCCATCATCACCGCTGCTCTGGTGTAATTTCATAAGCTACATAAAAAGAGGATCGCAACAGCGATCCTCTTTTTTTAATTAAAAATTGAAAATTAAAAGTTGAAAATTCCAATTTACCGAGCTGTTTCAAATTTGTATAACCCAATTGTCATTGCGAGCCAGTTCGCAAACTGGCGTGGCAATCTATTGGTAACACTTGGTTTTTAGATTGCCACACCAGTGACATCGGTCACTGGTTCGCAATGACAATGAAAATTGTAATCGCTCGATAAACCGGAATTTGAAGATCGCAGTATCGTGACCGAGTGACACTCATCGTAACAATTACCCCCAGGGTATCAGAACGAAACTGTCCGCGGCGACTCGCCGCTAAACCGTAACTTAATTCGGGGTTCTCAACTCTCAACTCTCAATTCTCAATTCTCAATTTTTAATTCCTTTCGGGGTGGGAAAAAAGTGGGACGATTTTAAAAATTTTGGGTGTTATGATGTCTGTGGAAAAAGGGTGTAAAAAACCTTGAAAAATCAGTGCTTTTTTCCACAGGGATTGTGGAAAAAATGCTTGAATTTCAAAGGAAAATATGATAAAATTTAGGTTGAGAAATTATCGAAATTTTTATACCCGGATCCGTAACAAAAAAGACGAAAGGAGCCGATTATTTTATGTATTCATCCGCCTATGTTTGGGCAAAAATCGTAAGCCACATGGAGGAGCGTCTGGGGGCGTTGACCGTTTCCACCTGGTTTGACGATGCAGAGGTCATCGCCCTCACGGAGGAGCAGCTGATCCTCTACTCTCCCACTGAATTCCGTCAGGATTTTATCCGCCGCCGCTACACCGATTATATCCAAGACGCGCTGAAGGACATTTTTAATTCCGATGCCAAGCTGGTGGTCTTCGGTGACGCAGAGCGCAATGCCTACAATTCCAAAGGCACCAACAAATCCTCTATGGATTTTAACCCCCAATTCACCTTCGACAATTTCGTGGTAGGTCCCTCCAACCGGATCGCCCACGGTGCCGCCATTGCGGTGAGCAACAACCCGGGCCAGGTTTATAACCCCCTGTTTCTTTACGGCCCTCCCGGTGTGGGTAAGACCCACCTGCTGTACGCCATTGCCAACGGCATCCGCAAGGTAAATCCCGAGGCAAATGTGGTCTACATTAAGGGCGATCAGTTCACCAACGAATTGGTCACCGCCATCCGGGACGGTAAAAATATTGAATTTCGCAGCAAGTACCGGGAAGCAGACCTGTTCCTCATCGATGATATTCAGTTTATCGCCGGTAAGGAAGCCACCCAGGAAGAATTTTTCCATACCTTCAACAAGCTCTACGAGGAGCATAAGCAGATCGTTATGACCTCCGACCGGAAGCCCAGCGATATGCAAACCCTGGAGGACCGGCTGCGCTCCCGTTTTGAAAGCGGTCTGATCGTGGATATTCAGCCCCCGGACTATGAAACCAGAATGGCCATCATTAAATCAAAAGCGACCTCTCTCAACCTGGAGCTGAATGATGATGTGTGCAACTACATTGCGGTAAATGTGACCAGCAACGTCCGGCAGATTGAAGGCACTGTGAAGAAGATCATGGCATACCGTGATTTAAATAATATGCCCCTGGATCTTCCCAATGTTTCCCGTGCCATCGACGATATGTTCAAAAACGAAGGCAATGCCCTGCCTACCCCCAACCTGATCATCAGCCAGGTCTGTAAATTCTATTCCATTGATGAAACGGTTCTCCGGGGAACGCTCAAAAACAAGGGCACAGCAGAGGCACGGCAGGTTGCCATCTATCTGATCCGGAAGCTGACGAACCTTTCCACGCCGGACATCGGCAAGGAATTCGGCAAGGATCACTCCACAGTGCTGCACTCCATTAAAAAAGTGGAGGCCTCATTAAAATCCGGTGATGAGAGCCTGCAAAACCACATTCGGGACATCACCGCCAACGTCAATTCCTGCCTGTAAAAAGTTATGCACAACAGCTGTGGAAAGTGGAAAACTTTTCTGTGGATAACCTTTCATAAAATTTCTTTCAACAGCGTCTGTGCAAAAGTTTTACTTTTCAACATTTTACCTGTGCAAAAAAACACATTGGGGCAGTAAGGCAAAATACAGTTTTCCACATAAAATCGTACTAATACTACCTCTGCTACCCAAACTTATTTATTTATATATATATTCTTATTTATTTACAAAGAAGGAGAATTTCCTATGCGTTTTACCTGTGAAAAAAGTATGCTTGTCACCGGTTTGAACATTACCGGTAGAACTGTGGCACAAAAGAGCGCACTTTCTGCTTTGGAAGGCATTTTGTGCCGGGCTGGAAACGGTCTGAGCCTCACCGGCTACAATATGGAAACTGCTATTATCTATGATATTGAGGCAGAGGTCTCCGATATGGGTCAGTGCGTACTGCCTGCCAAGCTCTTCGGCGACATTATCCGCCGTCTGCCGGAAGGTCCTGTGACTGTGGTGGTGGATGATAACTATAAAGTATCCATCCGTGCCGGTTACGCATCCTTTACCATCTCCGCAGAGCCCGCGGAGGATTATCCGGAGCTGCCGGATGTGGGCGACGGACGGAAGGTGCTGATCTCCCAGCCTGCGCTGAAGGAGCTGATCTCCGGTACGATCTTCTCTGTTTCTGAAAATCAGGGCAGACCCATCCACACCGGTGTGAAATTTGAAGTGACCGACGATACGGTATCTGCCGTGGCAGTGGACGGCTTCCGTCTTGCCCGTCGCACCTATCATACAGAGACCCCCACCGGACGGAATATGAATTTCGTTGCGCCTGCCCAGGGCCTGAAGGAGCTGGAAAAGATCCTGCAGGATAACGACGAGGATGCCGGCTTTATTCTGGGCACCAAGCACATCCAGTTCCAGGTTGGTAACGCAACCCTGATCTGCCGGCTGCTGGAAGGTGAATTTTTGGATTGGCGCCGTGTGGTGCCCACCAACTGTCCCATTAAGCTGGTGGCAAACGTGGCGGAGCTGACCTCCTCCATTGAGCGTGTGGGTCTGATCGTTTCTGAAAAATATAAGAGCCCTGTCCGCTGTGTGTTTTCTAACCAGGTGCTTTTGATGAAGACCCAAACCACCATCGGTGCGGCAGAGGACCGCTGCAGCCTTGCCGGTGACGGCAAAGAGCTGGAAATCGGCTTTAATAACCGCTACCTGTGCGATGCCCTCCGGGCTGTGCCCAGTGAAGAGGTGGTTTTGGAGCTGACCAACGGCCTCAGCCCCATCGTAATGACCCCGGCAGACGACAAGCACGATTTTGCCTATATGGTGCTGCCGGTGCGCATTGCCAACTAAGGAGCGATTATGCAGGTAAAAGTGACAAAAAAACAGCCGGATGCCATTCCGGTCGCCATCCGTACTGAATTTATTAAGCTGGAAGCGGCACTGAAATTTGCCAATGCTGCCGAATCCGGCGGTATGGCAAAAACCGCCATTCAGGACGGCATGGTCAAGGTCAATGGTGAGGTTTGTACTATGCGGGGCAAAAAGCTTTACCCCGGTGACAAGGTGCAGTTTATGGGCGCCTGTTATGTAATTTGCAGTTATGAAGCTTGATTCAATTGCTTTAACGGATTTTCGGAATTACAGCCGTTTGGAAACGGAATTTGCACCGGGGGTCAACCTGATCGTAGGCGACAATGCCCAGGGAAAGACCAATCTTTTGGAGGCGGTGGTCTATGCCGGCAGCGGCAGGAGCTTTCGTACCCAAAAGACCGCGGAGCTGGTTCGGCTGGGGGCGGAATTTGCGGATATTGAAGCCTCTGTTTTTTCCCAGGAACGGCAGCAAAGTGTCCGCTGGGTGCTGTTTTCCGCACAAAGACCCCGGCAGCTTTACCGCAACGGCGCGAAAAAGAAACCCGCCGGGGAGATTTCCGGTGTGCTGCAGACGGTGCTTTTCTGTCCGGAAGACCTGATGGTTTTAAAGGCCGGTGCTTCTGCCCGACGGAAGCTGGGGGACAATGCTCTTTGCCAGCTACGACCCAATTACGAAGCGGCACTGGCGGAATACGGAAGAATTTTAGAGCAAAAAAGCCGTATTTTAAAGGATCGGTACGAAAATCCCGCACTTTTGGAGATATTGCCGGAGTATAATACCCGGCTTTGCCAGGTGGGTGCGCTGCTGATCTCCTACCGGGCAAGGTTTTATGAAGGTCTTGGAAAAGCCGCTGCCGGATATCACAGCAGTTTTTCCGGCGGGGCGGAGGAATTTTCCCTGCAGTACCGCACCGTTTCCACAGTTTCAGACCCTTTTGCGCCGGTGGCCACCTTAACGGAGCAGCTGCAAGACCATTTGGAAAGCCACTACCGGGCAGAGCTGGAAAGCTGCCAGTGTCTGACCGGCCCTCATAAAGACGATTTTGATGTGACGCTGTCGGGACTTTCTTTAAAATCCTTTGGCTCACAGGGTCAGGTTCGTACCAGTGCCATCAGCCTGAAGCTGGCACAGCGGGAGCTGATGAAAAGCCAATCCGGTGAAATTCCAGTGCTGCTATTGGACGATGTGCTTTCAGAATTAGACCCGGGAAGGCAGGATTTTGTGCTGAATCAGATCACCGACGGACAGGTGTTTATCACCTGCTGTGAACCGGGCAGATTCACCAAATTAGGCCAAACCATCGAAATTAAGCAGGGTACTATACTTTAATGTCATTGCGGGGGAGTAACGCAACCGTCGCAATCTCAAGAAATCGATAAACCGGAAAAAGACGGGAGATCGCCACGCCTGCAAGCAGGCTCGCGATGACAGTGGAAAATTGAAGCTGGTAATGATTTAATGAATTATTATGTATATATCCTGATGAATAAATCTTATACCGTTCTTTATACAGGAGTAACAAAGGATTTAATAAGAAGAGTGTATGAGCATAAGCATCATATGGACCCAGATAGTTTTACATCAAAATATAATGTGACGAATTTGGTTTATTATGAGTGTACAACAGATATTAAGTCTGCAATTGAACGGGAAAAGCAAATTAAAAACTGGAGCAGAAAACAAAAAGAAATGCTGATTGATACAATGAATCCAAATAGAAAAGATTTGTATAGCAGTATATTAGATTAAAAAGTTTTCAATTTAGTTGTCATTGCGAGCTTGCGTAAGCAAGCGTGGCAATCTCAAGGAATATTCAATGTGTCGTTACAACAGGGAAACCGGGAGATCGCTACGCCCCGTTGGGGCTCGCGATGACAGAGGTAGTTGAAAGGTGATAATAATTATTGATATACGGTTGTCATTGCGAGGGAGCAACGCGACCGTCGCAATCTCAAGAAATCGATAAACCGGAAAAAGACGGGAGATCGCCACGCCTGCAAGCAGGCTCGCGATGACAGTGATTTTCGATACATAGAAAAATAATAAAAAATCCGGGAGATTGTCACACCAGTGTGCGCACTGGTTCGCAATGACCGTTATTTTGGTACAGTTATTGGATAGGAGAACGAGTATGTCTGAAGAAACGAAAGTAACACAGGAATATGGCGGTGAACAGATCCAGGTTTTGGAAGGTCTGGAAGCGGTTCGTAAGCGTCCCGGTATGTATATCGGTTCCACCTCCAGCTCCGGTCTGCACCATCTGGTGTATGAGATCGTGGATAACTCCATCGACGAGGCGTTGGCAGGTTACTGTAAGCACATTACGGTGACCATTAACCCCGGTAACTCCATCACCGTTACCGACGATGGCCGTGGTATTCCTGTTGATATTCAGCCCCAGACCGGCAAGCCGGCTTTGGAGGTTGTATTTACGGTGCTCCACGCAGGCGGTAAATTCGGCGGTGGCGGCTATAAGGTATCCGGCGGTCTGCACGGTGTGGGCGCATCGGTCGTTAACGCACTGTCTGAATGGCTGCGGGTCCGGGTCTACAAAAACGGCAAGATCCACGAGATGAAGTTTGCCCGGGGTCATATCACGCAGGAAATGACCGTGGTGGGCGATACGGACAAAAACGGTACAGAGGTTACCTTCCAGCCCGACCCGGAGATGTTCGACGATACCGTGTACAGCTACGAGATCCTCCACGAGCGTATGCGTGAAGAGGCTTTCCTGAATGCCGGTCTTTGTATCACCATCACCGACGACCGGGGTGACGAGCCGGAGAGCGAGACCATGTGCTATGAGGGCGGTATCCGGGAATTCGTGACCTATACCAATCGAAAAAAATCCGCTATCCACGAAGATGTGATCTATATGTCCGGCTCTAAGGGGGATGCCAGCGCAGAGATCGCCATCCAGTATACCGACAGCTACAATGAGTCCATCCAGTCCTTTGCCAACGACGTCCGTACCCCGGAAGGCGGTATGCACGAAACCGGCTTTAAGACGGCACTGACCCGTGTGCTGAACGCTTACGGCACGAAGATCGGTGTCATTAAGGGCGACGACAAGGTATCCGGTGAGGATTGCCGGGAAGGCATTACCGCCATTATTTCCGTAAAGCTGACCGATGCCCAGTTTGAAGGTCAGACAAAGGCAAAGCTGGGCAATGCCTATATCCGTACCATGGTGGAGCAGATCATGGGCGACCAGCTGACCACCTACTTTGAGGAGCATCCTGCCACCGCCAAGATCGTTTTGGAAAAGGCGATGCTGGCAAACCGGGCAAGAGAAGCCGCCCGGAAGGCAAGAGAAAATGCACGCCGCAAGACCGGTCTGGAATCCGGCGGTATGCCCGATAAGCTCCAGGACTGCAACGAAAAAGACCCCTCCCTGTGCGAACTGTACATCGTCGAGGGTGACTCCGCTGCAGGCTCTGCCATCCAGGGCAGAGATTCCCGTTTCCAGGCGATCCTGGCTATGTGGGGTAAAATGCTCAACGTGGAAAAGGCAAGAGCCGATAAGATCTACGGCAACGATAAGCTCTCCCCCCTGATCATCGCCCTGGGCGGCGGTATCGGTGAGGATTTTGACATTGAAAAGCTCCGCTATCACAAGATCATTATTATGTCCGATGCGGACGTGGACGGTGCCCATATCCGTACTCTGCTTCTGACCTTCTTCTTCCGCTATATGCGGCCGCTGATCGAAAACGGCTATGTTTACTCCGCTGTGCCGCCGCTTTACAAGTTAAAGCGTGGCAAGACCGAGCGGGTGGCGTATTCCGATGAGCAACGGGATCAGGTTTCTGCCGAAATGCGCGGCGAAAGCAATGCGAAGGTGGAAATCTCCCGGTTTAAGGGTCTTGGTGAGATGGATGCCCACGAGCTGTGGGAGACCACTATGGATCCGGAGACCCGTACCCTGCGGCGGATCACTTTGGACGATGCCCGGAAAGCGGACGAGATTTTCACCGTTCTGATGGGCGAACAGGTAGAACCCCGTAAGGAATGGATCGAGCGTAACGCAAAATACGCCATTAACATCGATATCTGATTGTCATCCCGAGCGAAGTCGAGGGATCTCCCGAAAATACCGAACCTGTGATATTCCTTGAGATCCCTCAAATCGCATTCGCTCCCTCGGGACGACAAAATAGAAGCACTTTGGAGGTGTCTTTAATTGGCAAAACATAACCGTAACTATAAACCGGAGGATATTTTATTCCCGGATCAGGTGATCACCACTT
>JAZNRQ010000100.1:0-11527 GCA_045590735.1 Faecousia sp.
ATTTGAATTTATCAATTCATCCTGCTTTTTGACGGTTGGCGGCTTTTTTGACACTCTGAGGCGCGCTGCGAAAGCAGCGCGCCTTTCACTTGGGTCATTCCTGAATTTCCTTCAGCATTTCCACATAGTTTTCTGCCAGCAATTCTGCAGTACCCCGGGCAAAGAAGCCTGTGTCTGCCTCATAGCAGCGGTAATTGAAGGCGGCATCCGAGGGGATGTAGCCGGAGTTACCGGTCAGCAGGAAGGTAAATTCGTAGGGAGAGTTCTTCCGGATATAAATACCTGCATCGGAGAACATCTCATAAGTACCGGTGGTAAAGCCCACACCGCCTACCCGGAAGGCATTGGTCTCCAATTCCCGGGTCTTTGCCATATTGTATCTGGCCTTAATGGCACGGGCCTGATAGACGGAGGTAAAACCATAGGTCTTTCCCAGGGCATCGCCCTCAGGCTTACCTACGGACTTCCACAGGTCATAGACCTCATTTGCCTGCTCCAGCTTGTCATCCCAGCTGTGGTCGATCTCTGCTTCCACAATCTTACGGGTGGTGGCAATGCCGGTGCCTTCCACCTCCTTCAGCTCCTTGTACAGGTCGTAGGCAACCTTTGCCATATAGACACCGTACTCCCGCCACTGCATACCGTGGAAATCTTCCTTGATCCGGGTGGTGATATTGGTGTTGCCGTCAGTGCCGGTGAAAAATGCCACCAAATCGCCGGTGTACAGTGCCAAAGTATCCCGCATCGTGCCGGGATAGCCGGAGGTAATATTCTCAAAGCCGGCGGCTCTTGCGCAGTCCGGGTGGCCCTGCCAGTTGACCATTGTAATGGACTTTTTGTGGTCTTCCCGCTGGAAAGTAACCAGCAGCAGCTGTCTGTCCGGCTCTGCAGCATAACTCACAGCAGGGTTATCCTTAAAGCTGCCGAAGTTGGAGCCGCCGTAAGTACCGTCAGCCAGCTTGAAGTGACGGACAAAGTTCATACCGTAAACATCCTGCTTGGCAGCCATCAGCTTGGCAGGTGCCCGGTCTTCCAAAGCTTCCCGGGCAGCCTTAACGGCAGCCTCCAGTACATCTGCCTTGTAGCGGGCAACGTTGGGATAGCCCCACAAAGCGGGAGCGGAATGGGTGTGGGTAGCAGCGCAGAAGATCTTCTCCCCGTCAATGCCGGTAAAAGGCGCCACTGCCTTTCGGATTTTTTCCGCAAACTCGTGGTCACAGGCGCAGTTATCCAGCGTGTAGAGAAGGATAGTTTCCTCACCCTCGGTCAGGGCGATACAGGTAACAAAGATATTTTCTACCACACCCTCATGCTGACGGGACTCTGCATTGGAATAGCCGCCCAAGCCGGTGGGGTAATCGGGTGTAATGTCCACTTTTCCATAGCCTGCATACAGGCCTTCCTGAAATTGTTCCATTTTAATAACTCCTTTCGGAATATAGTTTCCTGTATGATACCATATCACACCGGGAATGGCAATTCATTTTTAGGAAAATTTAGGAATTCAGTGCCTGACGAATCTTTTCCGCCACAGGGCAGTCCTTATTATGGGGGCAGTCTGCAAACAGGCAGTCCGGCTCCCCTTCTTCGATCAGTACCGTTCGGCTGCTGTCCAGACACCTGCAGTAGCCGGTCACGATCATTTCGTCCATAATCAAATCTCCCGCAGCCGGAATGTATTGTCGTTCCGGTTTACATAAATCTCTAATTTTTCTTCCGGGCAGCTACGGTAAAAGCCCAATTCTCCGTCCTTTGCCAGGAAAAACTCCGTATCACCCAGCCGCAGTGCCGGGTGTTTTTTCCGCAAAGAACCCAGCATCCGGTAGTGGGACAGCAGCTCGCTGTCCTCTTGTCCCCAGGGGTAGGTGCGGCGGTTAAAGGGGTCTTTGCCCCCTTCCACACCTGCCTCGTCTCCGTAGTAGATACTGGGACTGCCCGGCAGGGTGTACTGTAAAAAGGACGCAGTCATCAGCCGCTTTTTCGCCAGCTCCCGCTGCCCCGGTGACAAGCGGCGGCAAGCAAGCTGCTCCCGGCTGCCATCAAAGAGATCTACCAGTGCGGTCAGCACACGGGGGGTATCGTGAGTTCCCAGCAGGTTCATATTGCAAAAAGCCACCTGCCGGGGATAGTTTTCCAGCACCGTCAGCACAGTTTCCCGCAAGGCACTTCCCCCATCCTCACCCCGGCAAAAGCTTAAAATTGCCTTTTGGAAGGGATAGTTCATAATGCTGTCCAGCTCCCCGTCCACAAAGTACCGGCGGCGGGTTTCATAGGCGACCTTATTGGAAGCATCCTCCCAAACCTCGCCCATCAGAAGGGCATCGGGCTTTATCTCCCGGATGCGCTTTTTTAGTGCTGCAATAAACCCGTCCGGCAGCTCATCGGCAACATCCAGCCGGAAGCCGTCCGCGCCCAAAGAGAGCCAATGTGCCACCACGCTGTCCTGCCCGGTGATGATATAGTCCATAAATGCCGGATCCATTTTGTTCACCGTGGGCAGGGTATCAAAGCCCCACCAACTATCGTAGCGATCCGGGTAGTCTTTGAACCGATACCAGCTAAAATAAGGAGATTCTTTAGAATTGTACGCACCTACCTTGCCGAAAGTACCTTTTTTATCAAAGTACAGACTATCCGAGCCGGTGTGGGAATAGACCCCATCCAGCACCACCCGGATGCCCCGGGCGTGGGCGGCATCGCACATCACCTTAAAATCTTCCTCAGTACCCAGCATCGGGTCGGGGGTCTTATAGTCGGCGGTATCGTAGCGGTGGGAGGAAAAGCTTTTGCTGATGGGATTTAAATAAAGGATCGTCGCGCCCAAAGAGGCAATATAGTCCATCTTTTCGGTAATGCCCTTGAAATTGCCGCCGTAGAAATCGTTATTGAGCACTTTTCCCTGTTCGTCCGGCTGCCAAAACACCTCTTCCCCCCAGTTTTCGTGAACCACATAGGGTGTCAGCTTGCCGGTCAGATCGCAGGTGCCTTCCTTACAAAATCTATCCGGGAATACCTGATAGATTACCGCGCCTTTTGCCCAATCCGGTGTGGTAAACGCTGCCGGGACGCAGGATATCTGCCACTTGCTGCCATCCTCCATATTGGTATCGTCCCCATACTTAAAGAGGCGGAAGGTGCCGGTATACCCACTGATGCGGAAATAATAGAAGAAAAGGCCGGTCTCCGGAAGAGAAAAGCTGCACTGCCAAATGTCATAATCCTCTTCTGTCTGCTCCCGGGACATAGAAAACTCCTCGTAACGCTGACCGTTTTCCCGTTCCAGCACAAGACGCACAGCGTTTGTCTTCACCGTCACCGGGATCCGGATCCGCAGGTGGCAGGATTCTCCCGGCGTAATGCAGCCAAAGGGCATTTTATATTCGGTTTTTTTAGAATCAAATAAGATCCGCATAATGCACTCCAGTATTGTTGTTCAAATTCCGGTTTATCGAGCTGTTTCAAATTTTCGTTTGCACCTCATATACACCCTCTCCCGGGGAGAGGGTGCCCAGTGCGCACACTGGGCGGGAGAGGAATGGCGTGCAGTGATAGTCAGCAAAAAGCCTGTTATTATGTGGTAATTATCGGATTTCCGCCCGCATTCCTCTTCCGACCTCGCTACGCTCGGCCACCTTCCCCCCGGGGGAAGGTATTGATGCGGCGCGTTATACGAACAGCTCGATAAATTGGAATTTTGCTTCCTGTATAGGATACCTTATTCCGAGAAAAAGGTCAAGAACAACCGGGGCATTTCTGCCCCGGTTGTTCCATTTATTATCTTAGAAATCTGCCACAGGCCGCACCGCAAACAGCAGCCGGCGAATACTGACCGCCGCCAGGCTCATATCGAACCAGGGATCCAGGAAAATGTCGTGCTGGCCAAACTGTGCAATGCTCTCAAACCAAAGGTCCTTGGCCGCCTGGTCGTTGCCCAGGCACTTTTCCTTCATACAGTTCGCCACGATCACGCACCAATCCGCGTGGAACTTCATCAGCTGCCAGTGGATCGCCTGGATCCGGTGAGGCATAGGCTTGTGGGAAGCGGAAAGTGCTCTGCCAACCTTAGCCAGTTCCACAACCGCATCAAAATTCTTGACACGCTGCGGATCGTAGTAAATGCTGTGATCCGGGGAGGTAGGCTTGTCGCCGCACATATAAGCGTGGTCAAACAGCTCAGACATCTTCTCAAAGTAAGACACTGCCTGTTCCCAATCCGGGCCGTAAGCGTGGGAGAAGTAGTCCTTCTTCATTTCCTCATAGTCTGCGTCCCGGTTTACCAGGGTCTCAGAATACACATAGCTCATAAATCCGTGGGGGAAGAAGCACTTGTTTGCGCCATCCTCCGTGATACCGGACATTCTCTGCAGCTTCAAGCCCCGGACATCCTCGTAAACACGGCGGCTCATCGCCATCAGTCCCGGGTCACGGTACTGATGTACCCAGAAATGGTATTCATAGGTTGCGCAGTCACCGGGGAAAATCTCCTGCCATTTCTTAAAGTATGCCATACCCTCCTCCACACTGCGGGGGGATTTCCAGGCATTGCGCACATAGGGCTCAACCTCCGGGAATACGGAGTTTTCGTTGATACTGGACGCATAGGAACGGGAAATGGGCGGGTAACTCAGTGTAAACCGGCTGGGATTCTTGATCCGTGCCACAGAAGGCGCAAACTGCTGATCCACATAGGTGGAGAAAGAGATACGGGTATCGATGCCCTCAGCGGTCAGCCGCTCATCCAGCTCGTTCATGATCATCACCTGGAAATCGGTGGGGTACAGCTTCTGACATTCCTCACACTCGCAATGGTTCCGGGGCAGGTCGGCCAGGGCGCAGCCAAAGCGCGCCAAATGGCGGTTCTTCTTGATCTCATTGACCACCACATCCACATATTTGGTCCGCAGGTCTGCCCGGGACATACAGAAGTTGGTGTTGAACATATCCTTCTTAAAGAGATCACGCTTGCCGTTCAGCATTGCCATTCTGGATTTCATTTCCTCGGTAGGCTCTTTTTCGCCCCGCTTGTACAGCTCCCGTTCCGCAGGATCCATACCCAATACCTGAGGAACGGTCTCGTGGCTGCCGCCAAAGAGCATCATACCGCGCTTGATAGCTTCGCACTCCAACACCCGGTGCCACTGTTCCACCGTTTCCGCATCCACCGGCTCCGGCTCACGGCTCGCTTCCAGCTCTGCGTGGAGATACCAGCGTGCCATATACACAAAGGGGGTGTAGGGAGCAAAGGCGTTTCGCTCCTGCTTTGCGTGATAATCCAAATATGCCATCACATTCTGCATACTGGGGCGGCCCTCAATGGTATAGGCACGGATCCGGTGGTCTGCCACCTTCCGGTACTTCTGAGGGGTAACATCCCGGCGGGGGATAAATTCACCGTCCACACCGGCTGCAAAGAACCGGCAGCCGTTTAATTTCAGGTAGCGGTACACCGCAAACAGAACACTTCTTGGGTTGGAGCCTGCCAAAATGCCCCCTTCTTCATCTGTATCGATGTACACCAGGTCGTCCAGAACCGGATCGTCTACATCGTTTGCAAGGCCGTGGTCTTCCATCAGACCCAACCGGAAGCCGGTCTTTGCCTCAGGATCGTAAACAATGTCGATCTCCGGCAGCTGGACCATCATCATCCGCAGGTACTTCTTCAGCTCCTCCGCGGCAAAATCGATCACGTGATCGGCACGGAGTTTATAAATGGTAAACATAGATTGCCTCCTTATTTTTTCTATATCGTAACATATTTATCCGGGAAAGTCTTTCGTTTTCTTGTGTTTTCATATAGAAATCTTGACATCTTTGCAGCGATCCTGTTGCGGCACCCGGTCTCTTCAAATTCCGGTTTATCGAGCAGATCAATCTTTTTTGTCATTGCGAACCAGTGACCGATGTCACTGGTGTGGCAATCTAAAAACCAAGTGTTACCAATAGATTGCCACGCCAGTTTGCGAACTGGCTCGCAATGACAATTGGGTTATACAAATTTGAAACAACTCGATAAATTGGAATTTGAAGATGTAACGAACCGAGCGGGTCAGGGAAGTAACGAAAAGCAATGCACCGTGCACGCATTGTTTGCGGGCACTGCCCGCTAAATTGGAATTTAACTCTCAATTCGGGGCTCTCAATTTTCCATTAAAAACAGCGCTGCCGGTGGCAGCGCTGTTTGTTACAGCTTTTCCCGCATATAGGTAAACAGCTCCATATATTTCAGCGCAGGCTTATCCCAGCTGAAATCCTGCTCCATATCCCGCTTCTGCAGTGCCTTGAAGGTTTCCCGGTCATTGTGGTAAAGATCCACGCACCGCTTCAGCGCACCGCGGAAATCGTCCGCATTGTAGCTTTGGAAGGTAAAGCCGAGACCTCCCTCGCCCTTGTCATCCACACCGGGCACGGTGTCCTTCAGGCCGCCGGTTGCGTGTACCACCGGTACAGTACCGTAGCGCATAGCGTTCATCTGGCTTAGGCCGCAGGGCTCACTCTTGGAGGGCATCAGGTAAATATCGCCGCCTGCATAGATCCGGGCCGCAAGACCCAGGTCAAAGGTGATCTTTGCCGCCACTTTATCCGGAAATTCCCGGGCAAGCTCTTTGAAAAATTCCTCAAACTGGGGCTCACCGGTGCCAAGAATCAGCAGCTGGCAATCCTCCTGCCACAAAAAGCTCCGGGCCATATAGCACAAAAGATCCAGTCCCTTATGCCCTGCCAAACGGGTAACCATCACCAGCAGCGGCGTATCGGGGTTTTGGGGTAAGCCCACCTCTTTCTGCAAAGCTGCCTTGCAAAGTGCCTTTCCTTCTTCAAAGTCATCGGCACTGTAGTGGGCAGGCAGCGCAGGGTCTGTCTCTGGATTGAAGGTATTCACATCAATGCCGTTGGTAATGCCCGTCAGCTTCCAGGCGGCGGCTGACAGCACACCGTCCATACCGTGGGCATAGTAGGGGTACATCAGCTGCTTTGCATAGGTTTCGGAAACAGTGGTGACCAGATGTGCCGTTTCCACCGCACCCTTCATCACATTCACAGCACCGCCCATATCCAGACAATCCCTGTACTGCCCCGGCAGTGCCAGGATGTCATCAAAGAACGCAGCATCCGCCCAGCCCTGGTACTCCACATTGTGAATGGTAAACATACACTTTGTGCCGGGGAAGAATGGATAATACTGGGCTGCCAGATATACCGGCACCGGTGCAGTCTGCCAGTCGTTACACTGGATCACATCGGGAATAAAATCCAGCGCGACCAGCGCATCCAAACAGGCTTTGGAAAAGAAGGCAAACCGCTCACCGTCATCGCCTTGACCGTAAATCGCACCGTCCCGGTTGCCGAAATACTGCAGATTGTCCAGGAAATAAACCTGCACCATATCCTTCCGGTTTTTCAGCCGCAGCACTCCGCAGTACTGCTGCCGCCATCCCAGTGCCACGTGAAACTGCTTTACCATCTCCACCTCATAGGCGGGGTTTTCCCGGATCTTTTTATAGTAAGGCAGCATCAGCACCACGTCATTTCCGGGAATCCGGGACAAGGCCGCAGGCAGTGCCTCCATCACATCGCCCAAACCGCCGGACTTGGCATAAGGCGCGCCTTCTGAGGCTAAAAGTGCGATTTTCATACCACTTCTCCCCGTCTTACGATCACCGGATTGGACTGTGTACCCATCAGGGTAGAACCGGGGCGCACCACCACATCCTTATCAAGGATCACATTTTTCAGCCGGCAGCCTTCACCAATGACTGTATCGTTCATAATGACGCAGTTTTCCACCTCCGCGCCGGGGTAAATGGTTACCTGCCGGAACAGAACACTGTTTCTTGCGGTGCCGCCCAGCATACAGCCGTCTGCCACAGAGCAGTTTTCAATGTGACAATTCTCTCCGTAGAAGGTGGGAACGCGGTCACGAACCTTGGTATAAACAGGATGGTTTCTGCCAAACAGGTCATCCCGCACTTCCTTTTGGATCAGGGACAGGCTGTTTGCGAAATACTCCTCCACCGACTCATTGTACATTGCCACACCGTCAAAAGAGAAGATATTCATCGTTGCCGCACCCTTTTGCCACAGACCCAGCACCAGGTCCCGGTCCATGTGGTACAGGTTGTGAGCAATGTGCTCCTTCACCTGATCGATGAGCCACCGCTTATTCAGCACAAAAATGTCCATGGATGCCTCATAACCGGCAGGGGCAGCATAGTCTACCATCATATCGGCAACCTGACCCTTTTCGTCCAGCTTCACCGCCAGATCCAGCAGGCGGTTGCCGTTGGCAACACCGGATTTTGTAACCAAAGTAATATCCTTGCCGCTTTCTACATGGCTGGCAACCACTTTGGACAGGTCGATATTGCTGAGTATTGCCGAGTCGATCATAATCACCAGCTCGTCATCACTGCCGTACTCCAAAAAGCTCATAGCGGAGTAGAGGGATTCCAGCTTGCCCCGATAGTCTGACACCTTGGAGGACGAATAGGGCGTCAGATATTCCAGGCCGCCTTCTTCCATCTCCAGTCCCCACTCTTCACCGGATCCCACGTGATTCATAAGACTCTGATAGCTGTGTCGGGTAACGATGCCTACCCGGTGGATCCCGGCGCAGGACAGATTGGACAGGGCGAAATCCACCTGCCGGTAGCGTCCGCCAAAGGGAAGGCTTGCCATGGTACGCTTTTCTGTCAGAGAGCTGACAGTGCCATCATTGGCGAAAATAATACCCATTACATTCATAGCAATCCCCTCCTTAAATCATTTCACCGGGCAAAAGCACGGTATTCATTTCCACGATCGCGCCCTTGCCGGTAACGCTGATCTTTTTCTCCTCGCCGATAGCGTAAGCACCGCCTATCACCGCACCGCGGCAGACCCGGGTGTTTTCGCCCAGCACTGCGTGACGCACAATGGCACCGGATTCGATCACCGTACCGGGCATCACCACGCTATCTTCCACCAGTGCGCCTTCCCCTACCGTACAGCCGGTGGAAATGATGCAGTGGCGCACCGTACCGTAGATCTCCGAGCCTTCTGCAATAAAGCAGTTCGCGGTAACCGCACCGCCGTCAATGTAAGAAGAAGGCAGCGCATTGTTCCGGGCATAGATCTTGCTATGCTCATCCCCCCGAATATCAAACTCCGGCTCCTTGCCCAGAAGCTCCATATTAGCTTCCCACAGGGAATCAATGGTTCCCACATCCTTCCAGTAGCCATTAAAGGTATATGCCATCAGCTTGTGACCGGCAGAAAGCAGATTGGGGATAATATTCTTGCCGAAATCGTTGGAGGATTTGGAATCTTCCTCGTCAGCGATCAAAAACTCCCGGAGGACCTTCCAGTTAAACACATAAATGCCCATAGAAGCATTGGTGGACTTGGGCTTTTTGGGCTTTTCCTCAAACTCGTAAATAGAGCCGTCGGGATTGGTATTTAAGATACCGAACCGGCTTGCCTCCGCCAGCGGCACATCCCGTACCGCAATGGTGCAGGCCGCACCATTTTTCTCGTGGTAGTCCACCATTTCCGCATAGTCCATCTTATAAATATGGTCACCGGACAGCACCACCACATATTCCGGGTCATAGCGCTCAATAAAGTCGATGTTCTGATAAATGGCATTGGCAGTTCCCTTATACCAGCCGCTTTTCTTATCGTGACGCTCGTAGGGCGGCAGCACCTGGGCGCAGCAGTGGGATTTGTTCAGACCCCAGGGCTGGCCGTTGCCGATATATTCGTTCAGCTCCAAAGGCTGATATTGGGTCAGAATACCCACTGTATCAATGCCCGAATTGACGCAGTTACTTAAGGGGAAGTCGATGATGCGGTATTTGCCGCCAAAGGGCACCGCAGGCTTGGCGGTATTTGCCGTCAAAACCTTCAGTCGGCTGCCCTGACCACCGGCCAAAAGCATTGCGATACAGCGTTTTTTCTGGAAGTACATAGAAAACAGCTCCTTATGTTAAAGTAGTACACTTACAAAGATCATTACGGGGTCATATCCCCCCACGCATACCATACCACATTTAAAATCGAAATGAAAGAGTCAATTTATCTAAATTATCCGGCAAATTTCCGGCATATTTACCAACTCCTTCCATTTCCTCCATCTATTTTCCGTCATTTCGACATACTGTTTCCCCGTTTTCTTCCTGTATTTTCTCCTATTGCCACCTGCAAAACAATCTGTTTAATAAGGTGAAAATGGGTTGCCATTTCCGGGCGGGTGTGGTATCATCCGGGTAGACGCAAAATTGGATTCTGAAAGGAGTCAAATCTATGGAAGCTACAGAAAAAAGCCTGTTGGCAGGCTTTGCGAAAATTGACATTACCCCCGACTATCCGGTGGGTCTGGGCGGCTACTCCGATGCGGAAAGCCGGATTCACCAAATGGTGGTCGAGCCCATCTTCGCCACCTGCATTGCTCTGACCGAAGGCGAGGAAACCATCCTTGTATTTACCATTGATAACTGCGCCTGTGACCATGGCACTGCTGAGAATATCCGCCGGGAGATCACCGCTGTCACCGGCATCGCCGGGGAGAAGATCTTCTGCTCCGCTACCCACGCCCACTCCTGTCCCAGTGTGTGGGGATACGCGGCAGACCGGTATGTGGCACAGCTGTACGCGGCCTGTGTCAAAGCCGCAAAAACCGCTATGGCAGACCAGGCACCTGCCAAGATCCTGGCAGCCAAGCGGGATATTCCGGGTATGAACTTCGTCCGCCACTTTGTAACCGCCAACGGCACCCCCGCCGGTTCCAATTTCGGCACTTTTAAGGATAACCCGGCAGTTGGCTATCTTTCTGAGCCGGATCGGCAGCTGCTGTTGGTAAAATTCCAGCGGGAAGGCCTGAAAAAGCCCATTCTGCTTGTAAACTGGCAGGGTCACCCGGACCGGGGTACCCAAATCGGCTACAACAACCTGGCACCCAGTTACCCCGGCCCGCTGCGGGATGCTCTCTCCGCACTTTCCGGCTGTTTGGTAGCTTACTTTACCGGTGCCGACGGCAACACCAACATCGACACCCGTGTTGCGGCAGACAAGCACGGCCTTAACTGGCGGGAATACGGTGTCAAAATGGCGCAAATTGCCTATGAAACCCTGCAGGATCTGCAAGAGGTAGAGGGCAGCGGCATTTCCACCAAGCGGGAAATGTTCCAGGTAGAAATCGACCACAGCTGGGATCCTATGCTGGAAC
Source organism: Faecousia sp. (assembly GCA_045590735.1). GTDB lineage: Bacteria > Bacillota > Clostridia > Oscillospirales > Oscillospiraceae > Faecousia. The sequence goes on from JAZNRQ010000100.1 coordinate 11,201, forward strand.
AGGCCAACGAGGTTTACGATCTTTGGAAATCCGTAGGCAAAAAGGAAGCAGATGCTTTGGGTAAAACCTATAACTTCACCTCCTGCTATCAGGCAAGAGCCATTCGTGCCCGTGCTGAAATGGCAAAAAACCGTACTCTGGAGCTGAACACCTTCCGGGTAGGCGGCATTGGCTTTACCACCGGTACTTACGAAATGTTCTCCGAATCCGGTATCTACATCCGGGAAAACTCTCCCTACGAATATACTATGCTGCTCACCGGCAACTCCGGCTACATCCCCTCTGACAAGGCATTTAATTACCGCTGCTATGAGGCAGACACCGGCT
>JAZNRQ010000101.1:0-3716 GCA_045590735.1 Faecousia sp.
TGTTTCCAAACTCGCATAACCCAATTGTCATTCCGAGCCAGTTCGCAAACTGGCGTGGGAATCTATTGTTACAACTTGGTTTTTGAGATTGCCACACCAGTGACATCGGTCACTGGTTCGCAATGACAACGAAGATTGTAATTGCTTGCTGAACCGGAATTTAATTCGGGGCTCTCAACTCTCAATTCTCAATTCTCAATTATATAATGGAGTGATAGATATGCTTTTTGATACCCACGCGCATTTGAATGATCCGGCTTTTGACGAAGACCGGGAGACGGTCCTGCTGGGTCTGCGGGACAAGGGTGTGGAATATGTGATGAATGTGGGTTGCTGCCTGGAATCCTCCCGGGACTGCATTGCTATGGCGGAAACGTACCCCTTCGTGTATGCCTCTGTAGGCACCCACCCGGATTCCGCCCAGGAGGTAAACGAGGAAGTTTTGGAGCAGTACCGAAAGATGGCACAGCACCCGAAAGTCCTTGCCATTGGCGAGATCGGTCTTGACTACTATTATGAAACCATTCCCCGGGAGACCCAGCAGAAAGCCTTCCGTATGCAGATGGAACTGGCAAGGGAGCTTAAAATGCCGGTGATCATCCACGAACGGGAAGCCCACGATGACGGTATGCGTGTGGTCAAGGATTTTAAGGATGTGACCGGTGTATTCCACTGCTATTCCGGCTCTGCGGAAATGGCACGGCAGCTGGTGAATATGGGCTGGTACATCAGCTTTACCGGTGTGCTGACCTTTAAGAATGCCCGGAAAGCGGTGGAGACCGCCCAGCGGATCCCGCTGGATCGGATCGTGCTGGAAACCGATTGTCCCTTTATGGCACCGGAGCCTTTCCGGGGCAAGCGGAACGACTCCGGCTACCTGTACCGGATGGCGGAAAAGCTGGCGGAGCTGCGGGGGATCTCGGTAGAGGAGGTTCACGCAATTACTACCGAAAATGCAAAACGGCTGTACCGTATGTAACATAAAACTGCCATCCCGAACCCGGGGATGGCAGTTTTTGCACGATCAGCGACGAGCCGTCACAGAGGATTTCGTTCTGATGCCCTGCACCGCTTGGTATCGTTACATCTTCAAATTCCGGTTTATCGAGCAGTTACAAATTATAATTTGCACCCATTATACCCTCTCCCGGGGAGAGGGTGCCCCGAAGGGGCGGGAGAGGAATGGCGTGCAGTGATAGTCAGCAAAAAGCCTGTTAATATGCAATAATGATTGGATTTCCACCCGCATTCCTCTTCCGACCTCGCTACGCTCGGCCACCTTCCCCCCGGGGGAAGGTATTAGTGCAGTGCATAATTAAAACAGCTCGAGAAATTGGAATTTAACTTTCAATTCTCAATTCTCAATTCTTAATTTCTATAGCCTGTTCGTTTGATTGCTTGCGGAGGAGTTTGACCAGTCGTTCCACGAAGCCCCAAACCGGCGGCTCCAGCCACTTATCATATAAAATACACATATAAAGTGCCTGATGGCGGTTTTCCAGGGGAACGAATACCACATCCTGCCGGGGCGAAATGCAATCGTCGGACATTACGCAAAGCCCCACCTCCGCAGATACCAGCTCCAGAGCGGCCTGGGCGGTGTTGACGGTGCAGATCACGTGTTCCTCACCCAGCGTGCCTTGCGCCCACTGACCGAAGCTTTGCTCCATATCCCCATGGAAAACCACCTGGGGATACCCGGAAAGCTCCTGGGGCAGCAGAGAAGCTTTCTTTGCAAGGGGGTGGGATACCGGCAGCGCCACGCAGAAATCCCGCTGACAAAGCTTCCGGAAATGGAGGCTTCTGTCCCGGTTGGTGGTGTCCACAATGGCCATATCCAGCTTTTCCTGCCGCACAAGATCCATAAGATCCTCTGCTGAGCTTTCGGTGATCCGGAAACGAACCCGGGGATTTTGCTTATGGTATTCCGCAATTTCCTGTGCCACAGCACCGCCCAGCGTACCGGAAATGATGCCCATCCGGATCACCACCGGCGCGCTGACCATACTGTCCCGCAATGTCATAGAGGCGGTGTTCAGCTCCTGGAGGGCAGCATCCACCTTTTCCCGGTAGTAGCGGCCTTCCTCTGTAAGCCGGATGTTTCTGCCTACCTTTTCAAAGAGCTTGACACCCCCCAGCTCCGTTTCCAGATGGTTGATGGCACTGGACAGAGAGGGCTGGGAAATGCCCAGCCGGGCGGCAGCCAGGGTGTAGTGCTCCAGCTGTGCCAGTACGGAAAAATAACGCAAGTAATTGTAGTTCATAACAACACTCCTGAAATCTATAGATAGAAACTATAAATAAAATATCATAACTATATTGGTTTTTGCAAGAACTTTTTATATAATGGCATTCGTGCTTGAAAGATTTGGCAGGCTGTGGTAAAATCAAAAGGAAAGATAATTACCCGAAGGAGCGAACAATATGAATTTTACCTATAAAGGTTTGCAAGCTTCCTACAGCCGGCACATCGTTACCGAGGAAGAGGTAAACCGCAATATGGAGCGTTTGCGTCAGCAAAATCCCCGGATCGCGGTGGTTACAGACCGTCCCACGGAAAACGGTGATGAAATTATTTTGGACTACGCAGGTTTCTGCGGTGATGTGCAGTTCCCCGGCGGCACGGCAGAGAAGCAGACCCTGGTTTTGGGCAGTGGCGCGTTTATTCCCGGTTTTGAGGAGCAGTTGCTGGATAAGGTTCCCGGTGAGCAGGTAACGGTGAAGGTCACCTTCCCGGCACAGTACCACGCGGAAAACCTGGCAGGTAAAGATGCGGAATTCCGCTGCACCATTCATTCCATCCGGGTCAAGACCCCCTATCAGATGGACGATACCTTTGCCCGTGAGGTTGGCGGCTGCGACAATATGGAGCAGATGCGTACCCGCCTGCAGGAGAGTATGCAGGCTTATGCAGACAATCAGGGCGAAATGGATCTGCAGGATCAGCTGCTGCGGCAGGCTGCGGAAACATTGGAATATACACCCACTCCCGAGGAAGTGGAGAAGGCCATCGATGAGCAGATCAAGGTGCTGCAGGCACAGCTGGCACAGCAGGGTCTGAGCCTGGAAATGTACTGCTCCTTTATGAGCACCGATGAAAAGACCCTCCGGGAGGATGCCCGGAATACAGCGGAGGCGACCCTTCGTTCTCAGGCAGCCATCGACCAGATTATCGGTCTGGAAAATCTGGAGGCTGAGCCTGCAGAGATCGAAAAGGCTATCGAGGTCATTGCCCGCCGCAACAATATGACCGTAGAGCAGCTGGAGCCTTATATGGACGAGGAATTCCAGAAAGTGGTCGTGAAAAGTGTACTCACCGGCAAGGTGATGCGTCTGATCCGTGACGCAGCTACCATCGCTGAGTAAAATATACCGTAAACATTGTGCCAAGAGCACTGAAAAACAAGGAGGAAACTACTATGGCAATCGTTTTCGACGAAAATGGCAAGTATGTGGACGAGAAGGGTCTTGTGAAGCTGGACCCCACCAAGTTCGCTGACTGGCAGATCGCTGAGGAAGCAGAAAAGACTCTGCCCTCTGTGGACTACTTCCGTGAGAAGCTGGGTCTGCTGGAAGAGGAGATCATCCCCTACGGCAAGACTCCCAAGATCGACTTCATCAAGGTTATGAACCGTCTGAAGGACAAGCCCGACGGCAAGTTCATCGAGGTCACTGCTGTGACTCCCACTCCCTTCGGTGAAGGTAAGTCCACCGTT
>JAZNRQ010000102.1:0-5493 GCA_045590735.1 Faecousia sp.
GCCTGGGTACCAGCTTTGACGGCTACGAAAAGTATTTTTCTATGAATACGGACACCGAGGCGGTGACCTACCTGCAGCTGGCAACGGAGCTTTGCCGGCAGGTTTGTCCCCACGGGATTTTGATCGCGGAGGATATGTCCGGAATGCCCGGAATGTGCCTGCCGGTCCGCAGCGGCGGCATCGGCTTTGACTACCGGCTGGCAATGGGACAGCCGGATATGTGGATCCGGCTTTTGAAGGAAGTTCCCGACGAACACTGGAATCTGGATCATATTTATTATGAGCTGACCCAGCGCAGACCTAAGGAAAAGGTCATCGGCTACTGTGAATCCCACGACCAAGCTCTGGTGGGGGACAAGACCATTATGTTCCGGCTTTGCGATCAGGAAATGTACTGGGGTATGGAAGCCGGCAAGGACAATCTGGTGGTTGACCGGGGAATGGCACTGCATAAGCTTTTGCGGCTTTTGACCATCAGCCTGGGCGGTGACGGCTATCTGACCTTTATGGGCAACGAATTCGGTCACCCGGAATGGATCGATTTTCCCCGGGAGGGCAACGGCTGGAGCTATCATTACTGCCGCCGCCAGTGGTCGCTGGCAGACAACCCGGCACTCAAATACCAATATTTACAGGCATTTGACCAGGCGATGGTAGCTGCCGCCAAAAAGCTGCAGCTATTTAAGGGCTTTGACCGTCAGCTGCTGCTGGACAATGGGACCAAAACCCTTGTCTATCAGAAGGGAAAGGCAATTTTTGCCTTTAACCTGCATCCGGAAAATTCTTACGCGGGCTGCTTTGTGCCGGTGCCGGAGGCGGGGGAATATCAGGTTGTTATGTCAACTGATGATTTTTGCTTTGGAGGACAGGGCAGGATCTATCATCAGTGTTATCAAACGGTGGAGCAGGCAGGAAAACCGGGTATATACCTGTATCTTCCCAGCCGCACCGCTGCGATTTTGAAAAGGAGAGAAAAATGAAAAAGATAATCCCTTTACTTTTGGCGGTGCTGCTGCTTTGCGGCTGTGCAGAAACCACACCGGAGCAGACCTTGCCTGCCACCACCACCGGTGAAACCACCGAAACCACGGTGGAAACCACCGTACCGCCCACAACCCAGGAGGTAACGATACCGCCCACCACAGAGGCAACCGTTCCCCCCACCACAGCCGCACCCACCACCCCGGCTACCGTTCCGGAACCCACCGTTCCGCCGGTCACAGACCCGGAGCCCAACTATCAGTGGGACGGTACACCGGTGATCTATTCCGGGGCGCAGGTACATTATTTGGGTAAAAAGGGCAATGGACACGATGTTTCCTGGGCGAGAAAGTATATTCCCGAATATGTAATGATCCATTTCTGCAGCGCAGTGGTCAACCACCGGAAAGATCCCTATAATATGGAGTATGTCCGGCAGACCTTTATTGATGCGGATGTGAGCATCCACTACATTCTGGACCGGGACGGCACGGTGTACTGCTATGTGTCCGAGGATCGGGCAGCCTGGCACGCCGGCAAGGGCACCTGGCTGGATGATCCCAAGTACACCAATAAAATGAACTACTATTCCATCGGCATTGAAGTGGTGGGAATGGGTTCTTACAAGGATATGTCCGGCTACCTGACCAAGAAGGAGTATGAGGCACTGGATCCGGAATTGCTCGGCTTTACCGATGCCCAGTATACCTCTCTTAAGGCACTGGTAGAGGATATCTGCGGACGCTATGATATTCCTCTGGACCGGGATCACGTGATCGGGCATCAGGAGTACAGCCCCAAGAAGAAAGACCCGGGCGAGCTGTTCGACTGGTCCCGGATCGTTCCCTAAAAAGGAATTGAGAGTTGAGAATTAAATTCCGGTTTATCGAGCTGTTGGATAGATGCACGATCCCAAAGCCTTCCCCTTGAGGGGAAGGTGTCAAAAATCTTTGATTTTTGACGGATGAGGTGGAAATGTAGGTAGATTGCAGTGGTTACGATGGTGCGGTAACACCTCATCAGTCGCCTGCGGCGACAGCTTCTCCTCAAGGAGAAGCCTTTTTAACTGCCCGCTAAATTGGAATTTATGGAAAATGAAAAGCGGCAGCTGATCGTTCAGCTGCCGCTTCTGTGTTATTTGAATGTTTTTTCTGCCAGCTCCTTATAGACCTTTGCGTCCTGGTGGATGTAGTCGATCTGTGCCTGGGCCAAAGGCTTTACCACCGTGGCGGGATTTCCCAGGATCAAAGATCCGGCGGGGGCGTGCATTTTTCCTGTGACCACCGCGCCGGCACCTACCAGGCAGTGATCCTCCAGCACCGCCCCGTTGAGAAGGATCGCGCCCATACCGATGACGCAATCGTTTCCGACGGTGCAGCCGTGCAAAATAGCACCGTGACCGATGGAGCAGCCTTTGCCCACGGTAACGGCTTCATGGAGAACGCAGTTGTCCTGCACATTGGAGCCGTCGCCAATGGAAATAGCACCCATATCTCCCCGGAGCACTGCACCGTACCAGATGCTGACCCGGTCACCCAGGGTCACATCTCCGGTCACCGTGGCGTTGGGGGCAATGTAGGTTTTAGCCATTGCTGATCACCTCGCCGGTGGCGGCATTGATCAGAACGGTCATATCTTTGCCGTTGTTGGTGAAATGGATCTGGAAGCAGGGGATTCCCTTTTCCTCAACGATGTGGGTGTGCATATCGGTAACTTGGTTTTCCTTCAGACCTACGGTTTCCAGGGCGATTTTTTGCGCCTCCTCTGCGGTGATGGGGTCATTGCTGCCGCAGGCGGTCAGCATACCCAGAAGCAGCATACAGACGGTCATAACAGCAAAAATTTTCTTTTTCATAGGAAGCCCTCCTTTGTTTGATACATCTATTATAGCACGACCACCCCAAAATACAAGTTGAGAAATTCGGAGTTTATCGGGCTGTTTCAAATTTGTATAACCCAATTGTCATTGCGAGCCAGTTCGCAAACTGGCGTGGCAATCTATTGGTAACACTTGGTTTTTGAGATGTCCCTGTTGCGGTACCCGGCAATGCCTGCGACGACAAGTGTCTTGGCATTTGCCGACCGCTGCCACTCGCTCAGGTCGCTTCATCCGCCACTGGCGGCGCTCCCATCGCTCCCCACACCAGTGACATCGGTCACTGGTTCGCAATGACAACGAAAATTGTAATCGCTCGAAAAACTCTGAATTTAAAGTGAAAAAAAGAACGCCCCGGGAGGGGGCGGTCTGCGGGGGCATACGGCTCGTCCAGGTTGGTCAATGGTTTCAATCCCGTTCCTTTTCCGCTTTCAGAATCTTTCCTGTTTCCGCTTGGATCTCGTAGTCATAGTCGTAGTTTTCGTATTCAAAATCTACATCATAATGGACGATGCCGTCATCTCTGTCAAGCTCCGCCTCCAGCTGACGCACCTGCTCCCGTTTAACACCTGCGTGCTTCAGCGCAATGCCGATGGCTTCATCCCGGGTGATCCGGTTGGTGGTCGCCGGGATGTCGGCAGAGGTGGGGACAAGGGACTCTGTGGTTGCCGGAATGCTTTCGGTGGGCTCCGGCGTGGTGGTGGGGGCGGTAGTTTCTGTCGGTGCGGTGGTTTCAGGCGAAACCGGAGGATCCGGCAGTTGGGGAGCACCGCCTGACGCGCAGGCTGTTAAAAGTGCCAGCGTAAGTGCCAATGTGAGTATCAGAGATAGATTTTTTCGCATAAGGATTCTCCTTTCTCTCATTTCGTCTGTTCCGTCGCAAAAAATCCGGGAAGCAGCAGCTTCCCGGATCGTGTGTTTTCAGGATAGGAAGCCTTTCGGTTTTCTATTCTGCAGGGGGCAATTTACTTGAAATATCTTTCAAGCAAGCCTTTTAATGCGACGCCGTGGCGAGCCTCGTCACGAGCCATCTCGTGAACGGTGTCGTGGATGGCGTCCAGACCGTTTTTCTTAGCGCAGGATGCCAGGTCGAACTTACCCTGGGTTGCGCCGAACTCGCAATCCACGCGCCATGCCAGGTTATCCTTGGTGGTAGCCTTCATATTGGGCTCCAGATCCTCACCCAGCAGCTCTGCGAACTTTGCAGCGTGCTCTGCCTCTTCGTAAGCGGCCTTTTCCCAGTACAGACCGATCTCGGGATAGCCCTCCCGGTGTGCGATCCGTGCCATGCACAGGTACATACCCACCTCGGAGCACTCGCCGTTAAAGTTGGCCATCAGCTGATCAAAGATGTACTTCTTGTCTTCTTCGCTGATGTCGGGGTTATTCTTAACGGTCTGACCGTAAACACCGTACTCGTGAACAGCAGCCAGCTTCTGCTCGCCCTTCTGCTCCACGTACTTGGAAGCGGGGACCTTACATACGGGGCAGCGGAAATCTTCCGCCAGCTCCTCGGCAGTGTGAACGTAACCACAAACGGAACATACAAATTTCTTCATTATTATTTCCTCCAAAATTGATTTTTATTATTTATTGATAATTTTTATTATTCTTCTTCCTCAAAGGACTCGGGGCCGACGCCGCACAGGGGGCATTCGTAATCTTCGGGCAGCTCGTCGCCCTCGTAAACATAACCGCAGACAGTACATACGAATTTTTTCATGCTGTTTCACCACTTTCTTTTAATAAGTTACAGGTTGGACACAGGCCGGTAAAACTCAGCTGGCATTCGGTAACCTTACCGCCGCTGCAGCTCTCCGCCGTTTGTGTCAGAGAATCGGGGATGTGCATTTCGTGCAGATCGATTACGGCTTGGCAATCGGTGCAGATAAAGTGCACGTGGGGATTTGTGTTGGCATCGAACCGCTCCACACCGTTGACTGTGGCAATGCAGGAGATTTTTCTCTGCTGCCGGAACAAGGTCAGATTCCGGTAGACCGTGCCCATAGCCAGGTCAGGGATCTGCGCCTTCAGATCGGTAAAGATGGTTTCTGCCGAGGGGTGCGCGCTGGTACTACGCAAGTAGTCCAGTATGGCATCGCGCTTTTTAAAATGCTTTTGGACTTGCGCCATGTCATCACCTCTGTATTTCTATTTAAGAATAATTCTTATTTACATTTAAAGAATAACACAGGGAATTTTATTTGTCAATAGGGAAATTGAAAAAATTTATTTGCACCCGTTATACCCTCTCCCGGGGAGAGGGTGCCCCGAAGGGGCGGGAGAGGAATGGCGTGCAGCGATCGTCCGTAAAAAGCCTGCTATTACGCAGTAATGATTGGCTTTCCGCCCGCATTCCTCTTCCGACCTCGCTGCGCTCGGCCACCTTCCCCCCGGGGGAAGGTATAGGTGCGGTGCCGCAATCGGCCACTACAGCTTCCAATTCCGGTTTATCGAGCTGTTTCGATACACCTTGTCATTCTGAGCGAAAGCGAAGAATCCGTATTCTCCTTGAGATTGCCACGCCAGTGTGCGCACTGGCTCGCAATGACAATTGGGTTGTGCGAGTTTGAGCAGCTCTATAAATTGGAATTTGTATTACAGGGATAAATGTATAACGGGAGGGTCAGTGACCC
>JAZNRQ010000103.1:0-5283 GCA_045590735.1 Faecousia sp.
GGTACTCACGGGGGTCAAACTTAGTGAATACCTCGTTTGACAACTCACGCATAGAGCCGGTCATAGCAAGTCGCTGGTCGGAGTCGATGTTGATCTTGCAGACGGACAGCTGAGCAGCCTTACGCAGCTGTTCCTCGGGAACACCGATTGCGTTGGGCATCTTGCCGCCGTTGGCATTGTCCATTGCAACGTACTCCTGGGGAACGGAGGAAGAACCGTGCAGAACGATGGGGAAACCGGGCAGACGCTTGGTAACTTCTTCCAGTACGTCGAAACGCAGTGCGGGAGGAACCAGAATGCCCTGCTCGTTGCGAGTGCACTGCTCGGGAGTGAACTTGTAAGCGCCGTGAGAGGTGCCGATAGCGATTGCCAGAGAGTCACAACCGGTACGGGTAACGAACTCTTCAACCTCTTCGCGACGGGTGTAGGAAGCAGCCTCAGCGGCAACATTGACTTCGTCCTCGATGCCAGCCAGAGAGCCCAGCTCAGCCTCAACCACAACACCGTGATCGTGAGCGTACTCAACAACCTTCTTGGTGATCTCGATGTTCTCCTCGAAGGAGTGGGAGGAAGCGTCGATCATAACGGAGGTAAAGCCGCCGTCGATGCAAGATTTGCAGGTCTCGAAGCTGTCGCCGTGGTCCAGGTGCAGAGCAACGGGAATATCGGGGCATTCCAGAACAGCGGCCTCAACCAGCTTCACCAGGTAGGTGTGGTTGGCGTATGCACGGGCACCCTTGGAAACCTGCAGGATAACAGGAGCGTTTTCTTCCTTACAAGCTTCGGTAATCGCCTGAACGATTTCCATGTTGTTGACGTTGAAAGCACCGACAGCGTAGCCGCCATTGTAGGCCTTCTTAAACATTTCGGTAGTAGTAACCAGAGCCATTTTTTAACATCCTTTCTCATTTCGCGGGTATCCCGCATTTTTACAAATACTATTATAGCATAATTTTCTATGGTTGCAATATGGAATATTACATATTGATGGATTTGTACCATATAGGTAAAAATGTTGAAAATGCCTATTTACCTTTACAAAAGAATAGAGTATAATTTATGAGTAAACTTATGAAAACGACTGTAAGGAGTGTTTTTACATGAAACTTTCTCAGCTTCAAATTGCAAGATACCAGTATGAGCCCAAGTTGCCCGGTATGCTCAGAAACGGTATCTCTGAAATTTGCGTCAAGAACGGTGGCGCTACCGAAAGCGTAGCAGATCAGGAGAAGATCCAGGCCCTGTTCCCCAATACCTACGGCAAAAATGAGATCACCTTCCAGAAGGGTCAGAATACCGCACCTGCTAAGAAGCAGGTAGTAGGTGTGATCCTGTCCGGCGGTCAGGCACCCGGTGGCCACAATGTTATCTGCGGTCTGTACGATGCACTGAAGGCTACCGATAAGGAAAATGTACTGTACGGCTTTAAGGGCGGCCCCAGCGGTCTGCTGGAAGATGACTACATCATTTTCGACGACGAGTACATTAACCAGTACCGCAATACCGGTGGTTTTGACATCATCGGCTCCGGCAGAACCAAGCTGGAGACCCAGGAGCAGTTCGCTGTGGTGGCTGAAGTTTGCAAGAAGCACGGCATCAATGCTGTGGTTATTATCGGTGGCGACGATTCCAATACCAATGCCGCTGTGCTGGCTGAGTACTTTGCGGCTCAGGGTACCGGCATCCAGGTCATTGGCTGCCCCAAGACCATCGACGGTGACCTGAAGAATGAGGATATTGAATGTTCCTTCGGCTTCGACACCGCTACCAAGACCTATGCTGAGATCGTTGGCAACATTGAGCGCGATGCAAACTCCGCAAAGAAGTACTGGCACTTTGTGAAGGTTATGGGCCGTAGCGCATCCCACGTGGCGCTGGAAACTGCTCTGCAGACCCAGCCCAATATCTGCCTGATCGGTGAGGAAGTGGCTGCCAAGAAGATGTCTTTGGCACAGATTTCCGACTACATTGCTGATTCCGTTGCAAACCGTGCCGCTAAGGGCTGGAACTTCGGTGTTGCCATCATTCCCGAGGGCATCGTGGAATTTGTTCCCGAATTCTCCGTGCTGATCGCTGAGATCAACGAGCTGCTGGCAGGCAGCAAGCCAGACGCTTTCAATGCACTGCCCACCTGGGAAGAAAAGTATGCCTTTATCGAAAAAGGTCTGACAGCGGAATCTATGGCTGTTTTCGCAATCCTGCCCCAGTCCATCCAGCAGCAGCTGTTCCTGGAGCGTGACCCCCACGGCAACGTGCAGGTTTCCCTCATCGAGTCCGAGAAGCTGTTTTCTGCTATGGTTAAGGAGAATCTGGCAAAGCGGAAGGCTGCCGGCACATATAACGGCAAGTTCTCTGCGCTGCATCACTTCCTGGGCTATGAAGGCCGCTGCGCATTCCCCTCTAACTTTGATGCTGACTACTGCTACTCCCTGGGCTACAATGCCTTTATGCTGATCCAGTACGGCTATACCGGTTACCTTTCCAAGGTTTCTAACCTCTCTAAGCCCGCTGAGGAGTGGGTGGCAGGCGGTATGCCCATCACCAAGATGATGAACATCGAGCGCCGTCACGGTGCCGATAAGCCCGTTATCCGCAAGGCTTTGGTGGAGCTGGATGGCGCACCCTTTAAGTACTTCGCAGCCAACCGTGAGAAGTGGGCTGTGGAAACAAGCTATGTGTACCCCGGTGCGATCCAATATTGGGGACCCACCGAGGTCTGCGACCAGACTACCGTTACCCTGGCTCTGGAGCAGGGCGAATAAGAAATAATTCCAAAATGGCACTGCCTAACCGGCAGTGCCATTTTTTTATTGAAAATTGAGAACCCAAAAATGAAAATTAAATTCAGAGTTTATCGAGCGATTACAATTCTCGTTGTCATTGCGAACCAGTGACCGATGTCACTGGTGTGGCAATCTCCAAAGCCATTGGTATCTCTTTGAGATTCCCACGCCAGTGTGCGCACTGGCTCGGAATGACAATTGGGTTGTGCGAATTTGAAACTGCTCGATAAATTGGAATTTGAAGGTTAATTACAGTTCTTTGCGGATCTCCTCCTGGAGCAGCTCCAAATAGCGGCTGACCAAGGGTGTCACGGGACGGATCGGGTCGGTGTATACCGCTACGGTCATTGTCAGACCGGGGATGGGAATGTAGCGCAGCCCTTCTTCCCGGGCAGATTTGGACGGTATCCGCATAACCGTATATGCAAGACCTTTTCTCAGAATGTCAAACTTTAGTTGTGCATTATCGCATAGCAAAGCGTTTTCTTTGTTAATTGGTACATAGACAAGCAAAGCACCGGTGTTGATAAAAGTTTTGGACGGGCTATCCAAAAACCGTTCCCCGGCAAGATCCGCAGGTACCAGATCCTTTTTACAATAAAGCGGATGACCTTCGCCGATACAAATTCCCATAGGAAGTGCGACCAGCTTTTGACAGGATAGTTTTTTTGCGGATGCGAGGTTCATAAAATGCTGGTCGTAATGGGAAAAGGAAATGCTTACAGAAACATCTGCCTGTTGCAGCAGTAGTCTGTCATAAAAGTCGGCACTGCCTGCAACACCAAAGGAAAATTCCAGCTCTGGATGGTCCCGGTATTCCTCTAATATTCGCAAAAAAGCATTTCTGGCAGGCGGATACTCTGGGGATGTCACCCGGAAGCAAAGCTGATTTGACTTTGCAGCAGAGGTAAGAATCGCGTGATTCTCGCAAATGCGTCGGGCGCAGGTAAGCACTTGCTGTCCTTCAGTGGTCACAGCTAAGCCTTGCACGCTACGGACAAAGATTCGACAGTTAAGTTCTGACTCCAGCGCTGCAACAGCATTGGAAACGGTAGATTGAGAAACAAACAGAGCTTTCGCTGCCTGTGAAAACGATCGGGTACGGTCAACTTCCAAAAGATAGGAAAGCTGTTGAAATGTCATAAAGATCCCTCCCGCTTACAGTATAGCAGGTGTTTACCCCTAAAACAAGGAGTATATTTGTAATTTTGAAAAGCATATTTTAATTCTTGAATGTGCTGGGACAATGAGGGTGTGCTAGGATAATTTATAGAATATATACAGGGAGGACGCAATATGTCATTAATACTTAAACGCAGTTTGGCCATTATGCTGGCCATAACCACGGGATTAAATCTGCTGACAGCTTGCAGCGGTCAGTCCGATGGTACAGCCACAGACCCCGGGAAAAGTATGGAAACAACACCGGAAGAAACGAAAACCTCTTTAAAGGTGCTGACCATTGGTCACTCTTTGGCGGTGGACTCCGGCTATATGCTGTCGCTGATCGCCGCAGCGGAAGGCTATACCGAGCTGACCGTCGGCACGCTGTACTATTCCGGATGCACATTGAAGCGTCACGTGGAGTTTATGTCCAACGATGCCCGGGAATATAAATTGTATCTGAGCAATTCTGCCGATGTTTCTGTTGTACGCCAGACAATGGATGATGTGACTATGGGCGAGGCTGTAAGGTATCTGGATTGGGATGTGATCGTCCTGCAGGGTGGGCCTTTTGAGTTTTCTGAGGAAGCGGACCGCTGTATCGGCTATATCCAGACACTGCAAAAATTCGTCAACGACAACAAGCTGAATCCCAATGCTGTCTTTGCGTGGCATATGTTCTGGCCCATAGCTACAGACCCTGACCTTATGGCAACCCACCCCACAAAACCCAATCCTTATGCAGCAAGATATGAGAGGTTTTTTGGTACCGACCGGAACAAGTGCTATACTGCGTCTGCAGAGTGTGTGAGCAAGTATATTCTTACCGATGAGGCATTCCGCTTTGTGATCCCCTCCGGCACAGCGATGGAAAATGCAATGTCCAGTTATATGACGGAAAAGGACCTGCTCAGAGATTTTGGTCATGCCACCGATCTGGGACGACTTATTGCCGGATATACCTGGTACTGCACCTTGCGGGGTATCGATACACTGGAGGAGATCAAGCTCAGCACGATCCCCAAGGCATATTTCGTATCCACCCAATCTCCTGAGGACCGGGTGCTGACAGAGCACGAGAAGGCATTGATCCTGGAGTCCGTCAACAATGCATTGAAGAACCCTCTGCAGGTTACGCCCTCTCAGTACACACAAGCCCCGACACAATAAAGCGATAAATTCCAATTTATCGAGTTGTTTTAAATTCGTATAACCTATATTGTCATTGCGAGCCAGTTCGCAAACTGGCGTGGCAATCTATTGGTAACACTTGGTTTTTAGATTGCCACACCAGTGACATCGGTCACTGGTTCGCAATGACAACGAAAATTGTAAT
>JAZNRQ010000104.1:0-6070 GCA_045590735.1 Faecousia sp.
CTTGCCTTCGGGAACATCGATCTCCACCCGCTTCAGATTCTGCATCTCGTATGCGCGCTTATTGAGCACATCGATGATACCGGTGACCTTACGGTTTGCGTCCCAAATGGGAACGACCACGGGAGCGATCTTATTGCCGTACTTTTCACGCAATGCGTTAAAGGTGGCATTGTAGTCAGAATTGTCCTCATCTACCTTGGAGATGTAGATGAAGCGGGGCATATTGCGCTCTTCGCAGTACATCCAGGCCTTCTCAAAGCCGACGGTCACACCGTCCTTGGCAGTGCAGACCAGAATTGCAGCGTCAGCAGCACGGAGTGCTTCCACCACGGCACCGGAGAAGTCGAAACCGCCGGGAGTGTCCAGCAGGTTGATCTTAATGCCCTTGTACTCCAGAGGCACAACGGCAGTGCCGATGGAAATGTGACGCTTGATCTCTTCGGGATCGTAGTCACACACGGTATTTCCGTCAGCATTCTTGCCGATGCGGACAATGGCATCGGTCATATAAAGCAAGCTCTCACCAAGAGCGGTCTTACCGCTGCCGCTGTGACCCAGCAGACAAATATTACGGATAGAATTGGCTGTGTACATAAGTAGTGAATCTCCTTTCGGGAAGGCGCCTGCCCTCCATTGGTCGTATAGGATGCCGCAGCACCACAATAAAGACATTATACACGAAAGAACCGAAAATAGCAATGCTTATTTTGTCAAAAATGCAAATTGGTGTAAATTGCCGAAAAACAGTTGTCCCTCTAAGAAAAACAGCCTTTCTGCAACATCCCAAGAATTCTAAAAAAATTCCCAAGATATCGAAAGATATTTTCTATTCAGGGTGCTATAATCAAAATATCTTATCATAAGCAGGAGGTAGTACTTATGCTTTGGGAAAACATTATTTCCAACGATTTCCCCGCTGCAGTAGAAAAATCTAAGGGTGTTTGTGTGGTGCCCATCGGCTGCCTGGAAAAGCACGGCCCCCACTCCCCTCTCGGCACCGATATCATTGCTCCCACTCAGATGGCCATCCGCGCTGCGGAAAAAGAGCCGGTGGTGATCTTCCCCACCATGTATTTCGGTGAGAAATCCGGTGCAGGCGAGTTCCCCGGCACGGTGATCTTCAGTGTAGAGACCCGGTGGCACATTTTCCGGGAGACTGTCAATGAGATCTACCGCAACGGCTTTAAAAAGATCCTGTTCCTTAACGGTCACGGCGGCAATGCCGATATGCTGGGTATGTTCACCCGGGGTATGCTCCAGGAGAATCCCAATGTGATGCTATTCACCGCCAACACCAACAGCGGCGGCAAAAAGGAAGATATGTTAACGTCCATTGCCCAGGATCTGTCCATAGATTATCTGACGGAAGCAGACCGGGCAGCTATGCTGGACTTTGTGGAAAAGAAAAAGAAGGTTGGTCACGGCTGCCTGATTGAAACTGCGTGGCTGTATCACTACGCACCGGAAACAGTACGCATTGACCGGATCGCAGACGAAAGCGGCGACAGTACCCATCGTTTCGACGAATTTGCAAAACATAACATCAAAACCCACTTTGCCTGGATGGGCGATCATCCCAACTCCTATTCTGCCAGCAACGATTATGTGATCAATGAGCGAATTGCCCGGGCGATCACCGAATACTATGAAGATCTGCTGGTGGATAGGCTGACTTTCCTGAAAAACGAAACCATTTCCGATACATACCACGCCGAATGGCTGGAAAAGCAATAAAATAACTTAATCGAACAGTCCTACAGCTGCCCGGTTATCTGTTCATTAAATTCCAATTTATCGAGTTGTTTCGATACACCTTGTCATTCTGAGCGAAAGCGAAGAATCCGTATTCTCCTTGGGATTGCCACGCCAGTTTGCAAACTGGCTCGCAATCTATTGGTAACACTTGGTTTTTAGATTGCCACACCAGTGACATCGGTCACTGGTTCGCAATGACAACAAAGGTAGAACAGCTCTATAAACCGGAATTTGAGGATGGTAGTATCGTGACCGAGTGATATTCATCCTAACGATTACCGCTAGAGTGTCAGAACGAGATTGTCTGCGGGCACTGCCCGCTAAACCGGAATTTGAGGGCATAATCATAGCAAAAAGGAACGCACCGTGGTGCGTTCCTTTTTATTATGCAAAGGTATTCATATCGATCTTTTCGCCGCCGCGCAAGCGGGATTCTTCCGCCGCAAATGCCACATAATGCCCCTCCGCACTGCGATCGATGGTTGTAAGGGACGGAATGTTTTCATTGCCGGCAAAATATTCGATGGCAGCCTCTACCAAGCTTGTGTCTCCGCCCTGATGTCCGCCGCTGCCAACCTCATTGGTCAGATCCAGCACCTGCACTTCTTTGCCGTGCTTTTGCAGATAAATTTTTTTATCGTTCAGATCACCCCAAAGCTCACCGGCAGTACCGCCGATGCGGATAGTACGACTGCCGCGGGAATTGAAGGAATCCATACTGAAGGACGCGGTAATATGATCCTCCAGCAGCATTTGTACCTGCTGATGATCCGCCACATCGTTATCCATTTGGAACACGCACTTACCATAGTCGGTAGTGTCAATGATCCTCCGGATATTTTCCTCGGTGGGCGACGGATGCATATTGTTGGTAGGCCAGTTGGGAACCCGGGGCATATAGAACCGCAGGCTGTGGTACGGACAATCCTCCACAGGACAGCCATCTGCGCAGCGTTCCGGTGCTCCGGTGGGCATATTCTCCCGGGTGAAATAATCCAGCGAACCAATGGAGCTGACGCTCAGGCAATGCTTCCCGGTCAGCCACAAAATAAGGTCCATATCGTGGCTGCATTTTGCCAGGATAACAGGACAGGAATCGTCGGTTCTGTGCCAATGCCCCCGAACGTAAGCGTGGGCCATGTGCAGGCAGTTTACGTGCTCTGCCGCATTCAGATGCAACACTCTGCCCACTGCACCGCTGTCCAGCAGTTCCTTGATTTTGCGGTAAAAGGTGGTAAATCGCAATTCGTGTGCAACCACGATCCGTCTCCCCAGCCGCAATGCCGTTTTTTCAATTTCTTTGACCTCCGCAGGATTGGTGGAGATGGGCTTTTCCAAAATCAGATCATAACCTTTTTCCATTGCCCCAATGGCGTGGTCTCTATGTTGGGCATCCTGTGTGGCAATGACCATAACATCCGCCAGCTTCGGTTGCGCCAAAAGATCTTCCGCACTGTGGAAAATCCGGTCTTCCGAAAGCTTTAAGTAGCTATTTGCGGTATCCAGGCAGCTTTGCCGGGGGTCGGCAATGGCAGTGACCTCTGCCTGCTCTGCAAATTGTACAATGCTGCGGGCGTAGACACCGCCCCGGTTTCCCAGACCCATAATTGCAAATGTCACTTTTTTCATATTATGTATGCTCCTATTCCGCGACATGCAGATCCATCGTTGTGATCGTACTTTACAATGAAATTCTTTTCATTTCTAACTTTTAAATATTATCCTTCCTTTCTCAGAAAAAGTAAATGTCCGTTTCTCTGTAAAAACATATCATTTTTTCATATTTGCCTCGCATTTTTAGAAATTTCATATCATTTTTACATTATTTCATTTTATGAACAAGATGCATCCCTTCTTCAAACAGACAGTCGATGCGAACAATTTCAGATACGCTGGCGGTAATCGTTAGGATGAATATCACTCGGTCACGATACTACCATCCTCAAATTCCGGTTTAGCGGCGAGTCGCCGCGGACAGTTTCGTTCTGATACCCTGGCGGTAATTGTTACGATGAGTGTCACTCGGTCACGATGCTGCCATCCTCGAATTCCGGTTTATGGAGCTGTTCTACCTTTGTTGTCATTGCGAACCAGTGACCGATGTCACTGGTGTGGCAATCTAAAAACCAAGTGTTACCAATAGATTGCCACGCCAGTGTGCGCACTGGCTCGCAATGACAATTGGGTTGTGCGAGTTTGAACAACTCGATAAATTGGAATTTATAGCGTTAAGGCGTAGGCAAAAATCAAAAGCGCTTACTGCAAATGCAGTACGCGCTTTTTTATTGGTTATTGACCGGATTACACCAGCTCGATCACTGCCATTTCAGCAGCATCGCCGCGGCGGGCGCCGGTACGAGTCACTCTGGTGTAGCCGCCATTGCGGTCAGCGTACTTGGGAGCGATCTCCTTGAACAGCTTCTGAACCACATCTTCCTTGGTCACAAAAGCCATAGCTCTGCGGTAAGCAGCCAGGTTACCCTTCTTGCCCAGGGTGATCATTTTCTCTACCACGGGCTGTACTTCCTTAGCACGGTAGAAGGTGGTCTCCATCTTGCCGTTTTCCAGCAGATCGGTGACCTGCTGACGCAGCAGGGCTTTTCTCTGTGCGCTGGTCTTACCCAGCTTGCGAGTGCCGAACATAAGCGTTTCCTGCTAATTATCTGATCAGTTGTTGCCAGCTTCCTCACTGGCCAGGGACAAGCCCATCATTTCCAGCTTCTTCTGAACTTCGTCCAGGGACTTCTTACCCATATTACGAACCTTCATCATTTCCTCACCGGTCTTGCTGATCAGAGCAGCAACGGTGTTGATGTTGGCACGCTTCAGGCAGTTGAAGCTACGGACAGACAGATCCAGTTCATCGATGGTCATAGACAGCTTAGTGTCGGGGCTGTTGGGAACCTTCTCAACAACGGTGGAACCGGCGCTGACGGTATCACTCAGGTTGGTGAACACAGTCAGATGATCGCTCAGGATCCGCGCACCCAAAGAAACAGCGTCCTTGGCGGAAATTGTGGAATTGGTCCAGACCTCAAGGGTCAGCTTGTCAAAGTCGGTCTTGTCGCCGACACGGGTGGGCTCCACAGAATAATTCACCTTGTTAACAGGAGAATAAATGGAGTCAATGGGAATCACACCGATCACCGTCTGAGCGGTCTTGTTCCGGTCAGCAGGCACATAGCCGCGACCCTGAGACAGTGTGATCTCCATATTAAATGTTGCACCTTCACCCAGCGTGCACAGATGCAGCTCGGGATTCAGGATCTCAACCTCTGCGTCTGTCTTGATGTCACCGGCAGTTACTTCGCAGGGACCAACCGCATCAATATATACAGTCTTTACGCCCTGGCTGTGAAGCTTCAGGATCATCCGCTTGACGTTCAGTACGATCTCGGTCACATCCTCGGTAACGCCGGGAATGGTAGAGAACTCGTGCTGCACACCGGCAATTTTGACGGATGTAGCAGCGTAACCGGGCAGGCTGCTCAGCAGAATGCGGCGCAGGGAGTTGCCCAAAGTCATACCATAACCACGCTCCAGGGGTTCCACCACGTACTTGCCGTAGGACGGATCCTCAGCGGAATCAAAACAGGTAATGCGAGGCTTTTCAATTTCTACCATAGAATCTTAACCCTCCTTCTGAAGTGTGTAGGGTGTAGAATGCACCCTACAAATGCACATACGCGAACAATTCGGGTGTCGATTATCTGGAGTACAACTCGACGATCAGGTGGACAGCGATCTCGAAATCGATATCGGCCTGAGTAGGCATAGCAATAACCTTGCCAACCAGATTGTTCTTATCGCGATCCAGCCACTTGGGAGCAGCAACAAAAGCGTCAGCTTCCTTCAAGCCCTTGAAGAAGGCATTGGAAACGCTCTTCTCACAGACAGCGACCACATCACCGGGCTTCACCAGATAGCTGGGAATGTTGACGCGGTTGCCATTAACGGTGAAGTGACCGTGGTTAACCAGCTGACGAGCCTGGCGACGGGAGTTAGCAAAGCCCAGACGATACACAACGTTATCCAGTCTGCGCTCCACGTAGGTCAGCAGCACCTCACCGGTGTTGCCCTCTGCGCGGGTGGCCTTGTCATAGTAGTTACGGAACTGCTTTTCCTGAATGCCGTAAACAAACTTAACCTTCTGCTTCTCAGTCAACTGAGCAGCATATTCGGATTTCTTAGCTCTTCTCTGACCGCCGGGGTTCTTGTTGGAAGTCTTGGAGTAACCCATTGCGGCAGGAGAAACACCCAGCGTTCTGCAACGCTTCAATACGGGCTGCATATTCTTAGCCATAATTCAAATTCC
>JAZNRQ010000105.1:0-3156 GCA_045590735.1 Faecousia sp.
AAATAAAGGATGGAGACTGTTGCGGTTTTTGTTTAGCTATGATATACTGCAAAAAAATACACAAGGAGTGTGGATGAACGATGGGTCGTTTTCCTGACGGTGCCCGGGTGTGCTTTGTTGGCGACAGTATGACTGCCGCCAATCAGGTGCTGTCCCGTGTTATCGACCATTATAACAAGCATTTTCCCAATCATAGCATTACCTTTTATAACTGCGGATCCTCCGGCAGCACCTGTGGCAGTGCCATTACCTTCTTTGAAGACGATGTGCTGCCCCATAAGCCTACCCACGCGGTAGTGGCGTTCGGCATCAATGACTGTGAAAGCTGGCACCTTTTAAAGCCAAGGAGCGAAGAAAAGTACCGGGCTTGTCAGCTGGCGTTTGCCAAGTATCAGAAAAACATCCACGATTATACCAGACTGTTGGTGTCCAACGGCGTAGAGGTGACATTGTGCGCCCCGCCAATTTATGATGAGTACAGCGAAAGCCCCGAACCGGCAAGAAAAGGCGGCTATGCTTCTATGGTGGCATACGCGGCATTTATCCGTAGGTTTGCAGAGGAAAACGGTTTTGGGTTGTGCGATTACAATGGTTTTATGGCAAAAGCTGTCTGCACAGATCCGCAGCAGGTATTTAGTCAGGATCGTGTGCATCCCACAGACCACGGTTACTACCTGATGGCGAAATGCTTTTTGGCCGCACAAGGGTTGCAGATCGACGGAGAAGCACCCATCCCGGCATATTTGGATGAATGGCGGGATGCGGTTAGACGGCTGCGTTGTATCTACGGCGCAGAGCATATGATCGTGAAGGATTATACCCTGCCGACAGAAGAGAAGCTTGCGAAGGTGCAGAAAATACTGGATGAGGGGAGCTGGACAAATCCGGCGTTTGAGCACTTCATCCGGGGCTTTGTGGCAGAGAAAAAGAATCAACAGATGTTGTACGGTCTTATTGACCGACTGTATGAAGAACAGGTACGGCCTCAGAATCATCTGAATTAAAGGAGAAGGAAAGTATGTACTGTATCCATAAGATTACATCCAATCCTGTGGTGGATTTTGCTGCGGAGGAGCTCAAGCGTTATCTTCGTATGATGATGCCCCGCTGCGGTGAGATTGCCATTTCCTACGCACCGGAGGAAAAAAACGGTTTCCGGCTGGGTCTGATGGCGGATTTCGGGCTTGATACTTCTGAGGCGGAGGATGTGGAATTGGACGATATTTTACACATCGATGCCGATGAACAGGGTGGTATCATTGCAGGCAGCAACCCCCGAAGCGTGCTGCTGGCGGTATATAAGTACCTGACCATCAACGGCTGCCGGTGGCTGATGCCCGGTGTGGATGGGGAGTTTATTCCCGTTAAGGATATAGAACCGGTGAAGTATCACAAAATGGCAGATTGCCGCTACCGCGGTCAGTGCAACGAGGGCGCGGAAAGTCAGCAGGCAATGCTGGACACCATCGATTATGCGCCCAAGATCGGTATGAATGTATACATGCTGGAATTTGACATTCCTTCTGTCTATTACGACTGGTACTATGACCACAAGCATAACGAGGCGAATCGGGAGCCGGAGCCGGTTTCCGGGGAAACGGTGCTGCAGTGGAAGCGGGCATGCGAAACGGAAATGGCAAAGCGCGGTCTGCAGTTTCACGATATGGGTCACGGCTGGACAGCGGATTCTTTCGGTATCAATTCTACCGGTGGCTGGGCGAATAAGCAGGAAAATGCGGTTCCGGAGGAAATGCGCCAGTACATTGCGCTGGTGGACGGCAAGCGGGATCTGTACCGTGGTGTTGCCATCAACACAAATTTCTGTATGTCCAATCGGGAGGCAAGAGCCATCGTCACAAAAACGGTCTGCGACTATGCCCAGCAGAATCACAATGTGGACTATCTTCATGTGTGGCTGGCAGACTGGCAGAAGAATATGTGCGAATGTGATACCTGCCGGGAAAAGCGGCCCTCCGACTGGTATGTGGTGCTGCTCAACGATATTGATGCAGAGCTGACCCGCAGGAATTTAAACAGCCGTATCGGTGTGTGTATCTATTCGGAAACCGCCTATGAGCCTACCTGCGAATACATTAAAAATCCTAAACGGTTTGTGATGATCCTGGGTGCCATTACCCGCAGCTATACTTATTCAATGCCGAAGGACCCTCAGGCGGAGCTGACCCCCTTTGTGCTGAATAAGTCCGGCAGACTGGATTCTATGGAAGAACATATGGTACGGCTGAAGCTTTGGAAGAATTTCCTTCCCGCACCGGCGGTTGCTTATGAGTACCATTTCTGGAAGCATCAATTCTATGCACCGGGGGTTTTGAGCTTTGCCCGCCGCCTGTATGAGGATGTGCTGTCCTACCGGGATAACGGTCTGGAGGGCATTATTGAGGACGGTTCTCAGCGTAGCTTTTTCCCCAACGGTCTGAACTACTATGTGTATGCGGCGACCCTTTTTGACAACAGTGTGGATTTTGATGCCCTGGTGAAGGACTACTTTGACCATGCCTACGGTGAGGCAGGGGAGCAGGTGTTTGCATTCCTGCAGCAGATCGACCGGCTGATGCCTCAAACCTATCTGGAGGCCCGTCATTCCATCCATCGGGATAAGACCAAGTACTATTGTCCGGAGCTGCAGCAGCAGTTTTTGTCCGTTGTACCGCTCTGCAAGGAATTTGCAGAGAAGCTGCAGGAATATAAGAATATGCCCTGCCGGGTGCAGACGGTGGCAGTGCGGCTGATGCTGCGGTATGCGGAGTACTGCGCCAACTTGGGAAATGCCTTGGCGGTTAAATGCACCGGCAAGGATGCAGAGGCAAAGGAGCTGATGGCTGCATTGGACGCAAAATTCGGTCAGTATGAGATCGAATTAGAGCGCTATTACGATCACACCATGGCAGTGATGGCGCATTTGGAAATCTTCAACACAAAAAGCGGCGAATATGCCCAATAAGCAAAAACAATGCAAAAAGCAGCGCCAATTTCAATTGGCACTGCTTTTTTGTACAAATTCCAATTTCTCGAGCTGTTCAAACTCGCACAACCCAATTGTCATTGCGAGCCAGTGCGCACACTGGCGTGGCAATCTATTGGTAACACTTGGTTTTTAGATTGCCACACCAGTGACATCGGTCACTGGTTCGCAAT
>JAZNRQ010000106.1:0-10552 GCA_045590735.1 Faecousia sp.
AACTCAACAAATTTCCGCACAACATCCTCATCCTTTGATGCATGGCTTATAAACACTTTCTTTTCTTTTTCAGTCATAGTTGCTTACCCCTATTCATTATTTTGTGGTGCATAATTCTGCTAATTGCTGCATTTGTTTGGCGATTGATTTTACAACAGGAACAGCTACCGAATTGCCGATTTGCTTATATGCGTTTTCCAGTGTAGTCGTTCTAGGGAAACCAAAGCTGTCTGGGAAACCCTGAAAGCGCAAACACTCCCTAGGTGTTAGTTTCCGGACACCATAGTCATCCCGGACAAGGTGAACCTGATTCTTTTGAGTACCCATGGATGCCGTTAGGGTGGGACACATATGGTTTTGGGTGATCTTGATACTGGAGTGGTACACCCGATATATCGAATCTTTGCGTTTGACAATTTCCTGCGCAGCGAGAGAAAAGGGATCACTATCCGTATAGTAATATACATCTCGCACCCGTTTTGTTGGGTCGATAATATCAGAGATTTTGACTTTTAATTCCGCCGGTTCCGGAAAAGAAAAGCAATCACAATCTTCTATCTGCCGAAATGCCACAATATATATTCGATCACGGATCTGGGGCACATTGCCGTATTCTGATGCCCGCATTACCCGGTAGCGAATATAATAGCCGTATTCGATTAGTGTGTTGTAGATCACATGGAAAGTATGACCGTTGTCGTGCTGGATTAGGTTGGCAACATTCTCCAGAAATACAAATCTTGGATTATGCACTTTAATGAAACGGGCAATCTCAAAAAAGAGATTGCCCCGATCATCATGAAAACCTTGTTGTTTTCCGGCTATAGAAAATGCTTGGCACGGAAAACCAGCGGCAATCACATCGACAGAAGGCAGGCTATCAGCATTAACTTTCCGGACATCGTGCTCCATCAGCAATGTGTCTCGAAAATTAGCCCTATAGGTTTCGCACGCAGCATGGTCTTTTTCAATTGCCCAAGCAATTTCATAGCCAGCTTGTATAAAACCTAAATCGATTCCTCCTATGCCGGAGAAAAGGCTGCCTACTTTCATTTGGACCTCCCAATATCAGCACTCCCAAGGTTCAACTTGAATATGAATAGAGTTTGGTACAGAAATCAACTGCACGTCAAATTTAAGAGAAGGCTCAATTTTACTGGATGCATTGTGGATGCGCATAGTAAGCGTCCAACCTTCGTCACAAACAAGGGTGACCTTGTTGTCTGAGCCAGGCACCATATCCATATGATAGAAGCAGGTTGGAAGCTTAAGCCGAGAAACATCCACGATAGATTTGTGACCGTTTGCAGGCTTGTTCAATGTGCCGGCAATATTGATTGCCTCAACACGTGTTGTCTTATGAGCGTCATCTGTAATGACCTTATAAAAGTCATATCTGCCGAGCATATATTCAATCAGTTTCTTGGGTATGCTGGCATCTTGTTCAGATAGACGCTTCATTTCTGCTAAGAATGCTTTAAGCACCGGGATATAGTACCGTTCCGCTTTATCGGGGATATCATTCCACAACGGAAGAGAATCTCCGTTAGCAACAGCAGCAGCTCTCATATCACGCAGTTCGTTGAAGAGGGGGACAACGGTGTTGAAATATGTATCGGAACAAGGAACACCAAACCACTCTTTGCCGAAATCAATCGTGGCAGAAAGTCTGCTGTGTTTTACTGCTTGGTGATTATGCTTGCAGGAAAGACCGATCTCCCAACCATTGGCACCGCGAATACAGACAACATCACGAACATCACCCGCAATACCCTGGGCATCAGTTTGGATGACTAAGGTAAGCGGTCCGTTGCCATATTCCAGTTGCGGCTCCAAGCGCAGAACAACCCGGGATGCTGCGTCTGCAGCCAGCACGAGTTTTTCGGAGAAACCTTCGCTTTTAGCTTTTTCAAAAGCATTTCGCGCAGTATCCAATGCATCGGATTCGGAGATCACAACAGGTCCAACACCCTTTTCGGTCAAATACCGGTTAATGGACATTAAACATGCGTATTCATAGGCCTTTCCGTATTCTGTATTTGTCAGAGCCATAACTGCACCATCCTTTTATTTGCCAGCCTGCTCCAAATAAGGTCTAATATAGTTAGCTACGAATTCTGCCAACTTGACAGGCACGGCATTGCCGATTTGTTTATAAATGCTGGTTAAATCTCCAGCGAATTCGAGATCCTTGGGGAATGTTTGTATCGCAGCTACCTCGCGCCAGCTTAGGCGGCGGGTAAAACCTTCGCTGCCGAACTTCCAAATATCTGTACCCATTTTCTCCATATCAGGAGAGCCGGGCCAAAGGGTTACTTGCTTTGCCATAGCAGGAACTGTGTATGCTACATCATCCCAACCTCTTTTTCTATTACGGGACATATAACGAGAGGAATAGGATGCGTCACATACATCACCGGGCTTTGCTTCGGGCATGTCGCCGATTGCTTCTCGGAGGGTCAAGGATTCACCATTGGTATCAGGCAAATTAAAGTCCTTTACATTGAGATCCTTCCGGAAACCCACAATAATGACACGCTCACGATCCTGCGGAACACCAAAATTCTTTGCATTCACCAGTTTGTAAAACACATCATAGCCACAATCGGCAAAGTCTGCAATGATTGCATCAATGATTTGTCCGCCACCCATGGTGAGCAAGCCCTTAACATTCTCGCCGATAAAGGCAAGCGGCTTGTTTTGACGAACCAGTTTAACATAGTGCTTATACAGCACATTTCTGGAGTCGTCAATTTTTCTAGGACCACTCAAACTAAATCCCTGACAGGGGAAACCGCCCAAAATCACATCAGAGGCAGGGATCGTCGAGTAGTCAATTTTAGAGATATCTCTACAGACCACTTCTGCGTTGCTCCAGCTCCGATGAGTTTTACAGGCGTCCTGGTCAAAATCATTTGCCCAGATTGTCTTGTAGCCAGCACGGTCAAAACCCATGTCAAGACCGCCAGCGCCACAAAACAGGCTAACTGCCGTAAATTCTCTCATCTTAATAGCTCCTTATGTAATGTGTTGCAACAATGTCTTACTTGCAACCAGACATATTATACCTTATTTCTGCTAACTTTTCAATTACAAAAACAATTCAATTAGCGATAATCCGTCGAACCGGAGGACAGTCCGTCGAACCTAGGGCGATAGTCCGTCGAAATGAGGGATAGTCCGTCGAACTCGCTGAAATTTCTTTCTACTAAAATATGCGTCTTTCTACCTGTATGGGCGCATAAAATGAAATCCTTGCTTTCGCAAGAATGAAATCTGCTACGCAGATGAAATCTTCGGCTATGCCTCAGATGAAATTAAATCCACCCACCGCCGCAGCGATTTCATCCGACCGAAGGGAGGATTTCACCGTCGAAGACGATTTATTCCACCCGCAAGGGTGGATTTAGCTGAAAAGACCGTGGTTTCTATCAAAACCACGGTCTTTTCATGGGTATAATGTGCAGGTTTAATAGAGTTCCGTAACTGGGGTGCATCTCACTTTTGGGTAGGGTGCATTTTGCTTTCCCTGGAGTGCAACTATCTTTCTGTGACAGCATCCGACATTTTCTTGACAATTGGACAAAAAACATGTATACTGGACATATCGATACTAGGAGGAGAAATTATGGAATTCTATTCAATTGCAGAAGTTGCAGAGATGAGTAGCCAAAGCCAGAAAACCATTCGTAGACATATTGCTGCAGGCAAACTGAAGGCAGAGAAAATTGGCAACTGCTATCGTATTACCAAAGAGAATTACGAAAAGTGGTTAACTTCTGATCTTGATCCTGAGAAGGATAATATCTTTAATGAAACGATTGTTGAGGAGCAGAGCGCTGACTCCGTGAATTGGATTGATATTACTGATAATTGGGTCTACGATGGCTGGTCTAATGTCAATTATCGTAACGGTTTGAACTTTATCGATCTGTTCTCTGGCGCTGGCGGACTTAGCTGTGGCCTCACAATGGCTGGCTTCACACCCGTCGGCTCTGTTGAGATTATGCCAGAGGCGGTAGATACATATAAATATAATTTCGTAGAGCAGAAAGGCTTTAATGAGAATGTACAGACTAGAGATATCCGTGAAGCATCTGTCAAGCAAGAACTGTACGATTCTGTTGCAGACAAGCATATCCATTTGATTGTCGGTGGATTCCCCTGCCAAGGTTTTAGTATGGCAGGACATCGTGTTGTGACCGATCCTAGAAACAGCTTATATCTAGAGATGCTTGAGATTGTGAAGCACATCCAACCGGACTTTGTAGTGATGGAGAATGTGGAAGGCCTTCGTTCCATGCTTGATGGCAAGGTAGAAGCAAAGATTATTAGCGACTACAAAGAAGCTGGGTACGATATCAATGTAACGGTTCTTAATAGTGCTGACTATGGTGTGCCTCAGATTAGAAGAAGAGTAATCTTCGTTGGCAACAGACACGGTTTGACAAACTACCACCCAAAGCCCATCTATTCTCCTGATAACTATGTTACTTTGGGCGAGGGTATCAAGCGCTTTATGGCAATCCCGGAAAACAAGCAAGTTAACCACATATTCACCAGACACTCTGAAAAGATGATGGCGCAAATTGCAGCCGTTCCTGAAGGACAGAGCCTATACGGTAATTATTCTGACGCATGGAAGAAATCTCCGTGGGACAAGCCTTCTTGCACAGTTAAGGAAAATCACGGTGGTGTTAATATCCATCCCAAGTTGCCTCGAGTGTTGACTCCTAGAGAATTGGCAGCATTGCAATCCTTCCCGGATGATTTTATTTTCCAGGGATCTAAAAAGTGGCAGTTAGTCCAGATCGGCAACGCAGTTCCTTGCCTGCTAGGTAAGGCTATTGGTATTGCGGTTGCAAAAAGCTTGGCAAAGAAAGAAGACAAAGATTAACTATGGCAAGATATAATGACATAGATATGAAAAACTGGAGAGATTACGACGACATTCTCGCAACGTCGCTGTGGTCTTTCCGCCGTGAGAACTCTGGTGTTCATAATGCTAGTTATCACGGAAACTTTATTCCGCAAGTGCCCAGGCAACTGTTTAGCCGGTACACGAAAAAAGGGGATTGGATTCTTGATCCTTTTATGGGTAGTGGAACTTCGCTGATTGAAGCTCAGAGAATGGGTCGTAACTCAATTGGTATAGAATTACAATATGATGTCGCGAAAGAAGCTCACGACCGGATCGTGCAAGAACACAACCCTAAGTGCTCGACCAATATGATTGTTGGAAACAGCAAAAGTGTAGATATGGCTGAGTTGATGGCGAGGTATGGTATTAAGAAATACCAGTTTGCCATTATGCATCCCCCTTATTGGGATATCATCAAATTCTCTGATAATGAGAACGATCTATCCAACACGCAAACTCTTGAGGAGTTTCTTGCAGCATTTGGGCAAGTCATAGATAACACCACAGAGTATCTGGAGAAGAATAGATACTGCGCAGTTGTTATTGGTGACAAGTACGCGAACAGTCAGATTGTTCCTCTTGGCTTCCATTGTATGAACCTGTTTTTAGAACGAGGATTTATGATGAAGGCAATCCTAGTAAAGAACTTTGATCGGACCAGAGGAAAGCTGAATCAACAAGCAATCTGGCGATACCGAGCATTGGCTAGCGACTTTTATATTTTTGATCACGAATACATCTTTGTATTTAAAAAGGTGAAGTAGGATTTCCTACTTCACCTTTTTGCTATTTACTTTTGCTTGAGATGTTTCTTGAACTCTAACGGATCGTACCAGTAGCAGCCAACACAAGCGTCTTCTTCCATATTGTGATTCGGACCACCTGCGTAATAAGACATTGGATAGCCCAACTTCTTGGCATCATACCGAACACCGGTTCTGCGGCACTCTTTGCAGAACTGACGCTTTGCGTCATTAGCAGCCTTGCTTAATGGCTGGAAATCAGATAACTTCTGATCCTCGTTGCGCATAACACGGTCTTCGTTTTTCATACCGTTTTTGTGGTCGACTTCCGGGTTGGATGTACCTAACACGACACAACGACGAGAACTAATTTCTCGTTTGATGTCAGCACGGATATGCTGTGAATAGTCACCTTTGTTCAATCCGTTTAATCGAACACGATCAATTCCGTTTCCAGGAGTGATTGATTTGTCAAATTCAATTATGTACTGCTTTGCAAGGGTAGATTCTTTTCTTGCCCAGGAAGCACCGTTTCCAAATCTAAGACCAGCATACTCACCGACGAATTCTGAAGTGTTAACCCATCTGCTTACGCCGTTGCAATCAGGCTTAGCAAGCTGCAAAAATAATTCTGTTTTTGTTGCCATTTTTACTCCTCCATAAATAGTTTATATGTTTCTACGCCAAGTGCGTCTGCAATTCTCTGAATATTCTCCAGCGCAATACTTCTCCTGTTGCACTCAATTGCGCTGATATAGGTACGGTGCAATCCACATTTTTCAGCAAACGCTTCCTGGGAAAGGTCAAGCTTGGTACGATACTTTTTCACGTTTGCTCCAAAAACCCTTACGATATCCATATAGAACACCTCCATAATAAATATTACTAACTTGAATACAATAATTCTACATACAATAAGTATCAAACAAGTAAAGCCAAGGCGACAACTCATATGAATGAGTCATCACCTTGGCTTACTAAGCGTTTTTGTTAGCATAGCAATTTGATAACGGAAGAGGAACTCGTTACACGCCTGCCTATTAGTTACACGAAGACCCTATTCGCTACACGGAAACTGCTATTCGTTACACGGCTGAATAAGGGCCATTTCAAAGAAATACACATTCCAAAACAGTTGATTTCTGTAAATATTCCGTTTTCGTATAAAATGTATGTGTTTCTACATCATTTTGAATATAAAAAGTTCCCGTCTAACTCTATCAAAGTTAGACGGGAGATGTGGTGCACCGGAAGGGACTCGTTTGCATCTGCTCCCGGCGGGAGCAGATAATTGTTCGCCTCCGTCGAGCCGTCGGCGGCAACGCTCATCGGCGTTGCATTTAATCTTTCGAGTCCCTTCTTTCAATGCATAAATAAAAGACGGAGTGAATCTATCATTCACTCCGTCTTTTATTGGTACACCGGAAGGGACTCGAACCCCCAACCCTCGGAACCGGAATCCGATGCTCTATCCATTGAGCCACCGGTGCATTTGCCTTACAGCCTGCTTATTATAGCAAGCTTTTCCCCGTTTGTAAAGGGGGCATTTTTGAAAATATTCTCCGGTTTTTGCAGGTTCCTTTGGAAAAAATGTTGTTTTCCGCTAAAGTGTGTGGTATAATCCAAAAAACAGGGTTTTCCCGGAGTAAGGAGGCTTTTATTATGGCCGGCATTCAAAATTTCCGCAGTGCATTGGGCGGTTTCAACCGAAACGATGTGGTACAATATATAGAATATATCAATCATCAGCACAATTCTCAAATCGCACAACTGAACACAAAGCTGCAAAACGCTGAGGAGGCACTGGCGCAAGCCCAGGCAGCTCCCAGCAACGAAGATCTGCAGGCTCAGTTGGATGCCGCACTGGCTCGCTGTGCCGAATTGGAGCAGCAGCTGGCACAGGCAAGCACCCCCCCTGCCCTCACCGGTGACGAGCTGGAAGCTTACCGCCGGGCAGAGCGTACCGAGCGTATGGCCCGGGACCGTGCCGCCCAGATCTACGATCAGGCAAATGCGGTTTTGGCAGACGCTACCGTGAAGGTGGAATCTGCCGCCCAGAGTATGCAGACTGTCGCCACCCAGCTGACCGAGCAGCTGCAAAAGGCAGAAGCAGATCTGCAGGGTGCTGTGTCCGCTATGTACGCCATCCGTCCCGAAGCCGAATAAACACAGGGCGTGTTGCAGCTATCTTGCAACACGCTTTTTTTAGAAAGGTACATTATGAAGCTTTATTTTCCCAATTACTATCACAGCTTCCGCTGCATTGCAAGTAATTGTCCGGACAGTTGCTGTCACGAATGGACCGTGGATGTAGACCCTGAAACTGCCGAAAAATACCGTGCTCTACCCGGTGATCTGGGTGACCGGCTGCGCAGCGTTTTGCAGGATACCGGGGATGGCACAGTTATGACCATTGAAAACGGCCGCTGCCCTATGTGGCGGGACGACGGTCTTTGCCGTATCCACGCTGAACTGGGTCACGATGCACTGTGTAAAACCTGCCGGGATTTTCCCCGTTTGACCCACGATTACGGTGATTTTACAGAGCTGGGACTGGAGCTTTCCTGCCCGGAGGCGGCACGGCTGATTTTGACCACGCCCCACCGTCCGATGCTCTTCCAGGCGATCCCCGGTGGTACCGAACCGGACTATGACCCCAACGATATGGCTCTCCTGCTGCATAGCCGCAGAGAGGCACTTACCTTTATGCAGGCCACCAAAAATGTCCCCTATGCATTGGCGGCCCTCCTGCTTTATGCCCACGATGTGCAGGCAGCCATGGACAGCGGCGAGACACTTTCCTCCACACCGGCAAGCTGTATCGAAGAAATTACACATTACCGAGGTCAGGGAGATATTTCCGCTGTTTTCGACTTTTTCCGGGGTCTTGAGATCCTGACACCCCAATGGAAACAGCGACTCAGCACACCATCATCGATGCCAAACTGGAACCCGAATCTTGCCTGCTATTTTATAGAACGCTACTGGCTGCAGGCTATTTCCGATTTCGACCTGCTTTGCCGGGTCAAGTTTGTGGTCAGCGCCTGCCTGCTGATCGGTTATTTGGGCGGCAACATCATCGAAACCGCGCAGCTATTCTCCAAGGAGATCGAAAACGACCCTGACAATATGGAGGCCATTTTCGACGGTGCCTACACATCTCCCGCCCTGACCGATACCAATCTGCTGGCCTTGCTGACAAAGGAGCACTGTAATGAAAATTGAAATTCTGCAGCTGGTGGAAGGTGCAAAGCAGGCTCGCGGTTTGACCGTGATCATCGATGTATTCCGGGCATTTACCACCGAGTCCTACATAATGAACCGCCTGCCGGACAAGCTGATCCCCGTAGGAGATGTACAGACTGCCTGGGATTACAAGGCAGCGCACCCGAATGCCATTTTGTGCGGCGAACGGGGCGGTGCCATCATTGACGGATTTGACTACGGCAACTCCCCTTCCGCTGTGGAAAGTGTTGATTTTACCGGCAAAACCGTTGTGCACACCACCTCCGCAGGCACACAAGGCATCGTTAACGCCACCGGTGCTGACGAGATTTTGGGCGGCTGTCTGCTAAGTGCCAAAGCAATTGCCTGTTACATCAAAAAGAAGAATCCGGCGCACGTTTCTTTGGTATGTATGGGGTTGGGCGGTGTAACTCCCACCGACGAGGACACGCTTTGTGCCCTTTACATCAAAAGTCTGCTGGAAGATCGTCCCCTTGCCGACATCGCGGAACGAATTGAAGCACTAAAGCGCACCGACGGTGCGAAATTTTTCGACCCGGAACAGCAAAATGTCTTTCCCCAGCGGGATTTTGAATTGTCCACTTTGGTGGATATCTGTCCCTTCGTTCTGCGGCTGATCCGGGATCCCGAATCAGGGCTTCCCTGTATGGAGCGAGTGGATGTGCCGGAGGCATTTTCCGTTCAGCCCGACGCCCCTATGCGCCAGTCTGCACGAGAGTAGGTCACCTTTTTCGCCATTGGCTGAAAGGACCCATTGCTTACGGTAATTATTCCAAGCGGAAAGCTGTTTCGGTACCGCGCCGGTGTCGCAGCTTATCGAGTTATGTAAACCGGGATATAACGCCAACTTCCCCTAATAATCCGGCTTCGACCGGTTGCGCCGCTAACCCCATAAAATTTTAAAACCCCCTTGACAAATCCTTCCGCAGCAGTTATAATACGAAAGCTGTCTGCAATCGCGGACGGAATATGGGGGTATAGCTCAGCTGGGAGAGCGCTTGAATGGCATTCAAGAGGTCAGCGGTTCGATCCCGCTTATCTCCACCAGATTAGCCTTGAAAACCTTTGGTTTTCAAGGCTTTTTTCGTTTTCTGTAGGTTCTTGGTTGCAGGGATGCAACATCCTTGACGGAGTTATGCCGGAATTATTTCCGCCTCGGTTGCACCCTTTTTTCTCGTCCTCATGTCTTGTCTATATTTATTATAATATATAAGTCGCCATATGTCAATGATTGTTAATATTTTTCTGTATTACTTCACCTCATATTATGTATGTGGTTAACAACCTCCCCTATTCTTATAACCAGCACCTATACCAGCAGCCATTCCACTAAGTACATTGATCAATGCGACATTAACAATATGAATCGTAGCGGCTTTCTATTTTGGAAGTTGGTGAGAGAAGAAAACCAACGAAGCAATCAAATACGATAGGGCCCCTGACCTCTTGAATGCCATTGTCCGCCCACAGTGGACAAAATGGATACAATGGTATAAACAGTCCAATAAGTCCAAAATAAGCGTATAAATATACAAAATAGTACTAAATGGTATACGGTGTTTCGTCGTAATTCAAGAATAATTCAAGAAAAAAAGTAGCGCTGAACTGAATTGTAGCGCAAAAAGTTTCGCGGAGTTCCGCG
>JAZNRQ010000107.1:0-12849 GCA_045590735.1 Faecousia sp.
TGCCTCAAATCATTTTCCGAATAATTTGTCTAGCAAATTTACTCAAGAATTTTCGTTGGCTTAAATTCGATTAATCAAACTTAAACATTATCATTTGTTCAAGGTGTTTTTGTTCGTCTTTGCGTTATTCAATTTACAAGGTACAGGGTTTGCCATCCTCCCCGGCGGCCCCGTTCATCGCACAGCTTGCATATGATATCACTTTGGATTAGGTTTGTCAAGACTTTTTTTCAATTTTTTTCAATTTTTTCGCATCTCGTAGAATTATGCATTTTCTTCTATTATCAACGGCTTTTTCTGTGGATTTTTACCAATCCTTTCCTTCGATCACATTGCCGGAAATGTCCGCCAATGCATCTGCCGCATCCTGGATCCCGCTTTCCCTTTTTGCCAGATCTCCTAAGCTGATCATACCGCAAACCTTTCCGTTTTCCACCACCGGCAGCCGCCGCACCTGCTGTCTTCCCATCAGATGAGCCGCCACCGACGCTTCCATCTCCGGCTGCGCCAGCTGCACTCTACCGGTCATAATCTCCCGAACCGGTGTTTTGTCCGGCGTTTTCCCGGAGGCGATGCAGCGGGTGACCACATCCCGATCCGTTACGATCCCGCACAGCTTCCCATCCGGACCGCATACAGGCAGCACACCTATATTATATTGTGTCAGCGTCCGGGCTGCCACTTCCACCGATTCTCCCGGTGCAATATGAATTGCCGGTGCAGTCATAATATCGCGTACTTTCATTGTGTCCCTCCTTCTTTTCCCATTGTTTCCCACTTACCGGAAAACTATACTTGCATTTCAAATATTTTGTGTTATATTCAAAGTATAGATTTCAAAATAAAGAGGGGGGCTTTTATGAATTTTATTGAACCAACCACCGAAGCCGCTGCGTCTATGAGCGAAGTTGCTGTATCTCTGGGCGACCTCACCGCAACTTTAGAGGAACTGTATCAATTTCTGCTGGTGAGTTTCGGTC
This sequence comes from Faecousia sp., assembly GCA_045590735.1. GTDB lineage: Bacteria > Bacillota > Clostridia > Oscillospirales > Oscillospiraceae > Faecousia. The sequence continues at coordinate 981 of JAZNRQ010000107.1, forward strand.
TTGCTGACTTGGGTTTTCTAGGTGTCGTTTTTGTGTGGGGTATTATTGTTGCCGCTGTAGGTGCCATTGTTAGCGCGGTTCTTTCTGTTGTGTTTTTCTTTGTGCAGGCAATTCCTTTGTTTGTGGTTGCCAAGAAAGCAAAACGTCCTCTGAAATGGCTTGCCTGGTTTGCGTGGATCCCTGTCATTGGACCTTACCTCAGCGTATTTCTGCTTTCCAATATTGCTGACGGTAAGGAAATCGACATCTTTGGAAAATTCCAAATCAAAAATCGCAATATCTCTTACCTGATCTATCTGGCCTTCGCTTTAGCCGGCAATACCATTATTACTACTTTGATCGGTATTTTGGCTCTGATTCCCTTCATCGGTCAGCTTCTTGCCGTGGTCACACCTATTTTGTATCTGGTTCCCCAGGTGGTTATGGCTTGGCTGGAATATGTGTATCTGCGGGATACGCTGGACCTATTTAAGGCTGACCAAAAAGGTAACCGTACCTTTGCTTTGATCGTTGCCATTACAGATGCGTTGGTCACATTCGGTCTGGCAAGAGGTGTATGCCTGATGACCATTATGAAAAAGCAGCCCCTTCCCAAGCCGGAACCGGAAGAAGTTGTCAGCGAGATCATCTCTGAATAATACATTATTATAATATATAGGGCGCACTGCGAAAGTGCGCCCTTATTTTTCAGATGGTGGATGACCGTACATACGGTGAAAGGCCCGGGAAAAATACAGCGGGTCATCAAAGCCGCAAAGTGCTGCCACCTGCCCGATGGAGTTGTACTCTCCGTGATCCAGGATCGCCTTTGCGTGGTGCAACCGTTTGCGCTGCACGTACTGCTTGGGACTGATGCCGAAACGGGCAATAAACAGCTTGCGAAAATACGTGTCCGATACACCGCAAAGGCTATGAAGCATTCCGATCTTCAAATTGGGATCAAACAAACTTTCCTGCAGCCGCTCCACCGCCGGCTGCAAAATTCGGGATGCCTGGGTATGGAGATAGCCTGCCCGCTCCGATTCGCAAATCGCTTCCAACGCCTGATAAAACAGCCGGTAGATCCTGTAGCGGTCACCGGGCGCATCCCCCATACCGGCTTTCTGCAGCTGCGCGCAAAAATAGTCAAAATCCAAAAACTGTTCCAATCGGTACACCACCGGCTGCGGATCAGCTACCTGAGCGTGAAAGTTGATCAGCATGTAGCGGCTTTCCCCATCTGATGTTTTTCCAAAGGTATAGTTTGACCCCTGAGGAATGAACATTGCCTGCCCCGCTGACAGAGTATAGCTTCTGTCTGCAAAGCGATAAACGCTCTCACCGCTGCGCTTGAATACCAGCACGTGACTGGGGCGACAGGTAAAACTGCCGTGAACGGAAGCCGGTCCTTCTATGACATTCAATAGTTCGGGTTTTTCTATATGTAGCATAATATATCACCGGTTTTATTGTAACAAACCGGAATTTATTTTTCAACCGCTGTTTTAAAAAATCCATATTGTTTTGTTCTGTCTATTTACAATATCCCGTCGGTTGCTACAATAGCCGGGAGGTGATCGAGAATATGTTAATCGTTATTGAGCAGGTGTTTTTACTGCTGGCTTTTGCGGCAGTGGGCTTTCTACTGAGCAAATTTAAAGTCGTAAATGCAGACCATTCCAAGCTGTTGTCCGCCCTTTGTCTGTACATTTTTCTTCCCAGCAAGGTGTTTAACACCTTTGCCACCAAATTCACTCCGGTGTATCTTGCTCAGTATTATCCGCTGCTGATCGGCTCTGCCGCGATCCTGGTTTCGCTGGCACTGGTGGCGATCCCGGTTTCCCGGCTGCTGACCAAAACGGCTATATGCGTAACGTGTATCACTACAGCCTCACAATCTCCAACTACGGTTATGTAGGCTACGCCCTTGCGGAAGGCATTTTCGGTCAGAGTGCTCTGATGGATGTGATGATGTTTGCTTTTCCCATCTCCCTGTACACTTACACGGTAGGCTATGCAATGCTGACCGGTGGAAAGATGTCCTTCAAAAAACTTATCAACCCTGTGACCCTGGCAATGGTACTGGGTGCTATCGCAGGACTTTTCGGTCTGCAAATGCCAGAGCTTGTAAACGATCTTTTGAGCAAATCCTCTGCCTGTATGTCCCCCTGCAGTATGCTGCTGATGGGCATTGTGATCTCCCAGTTCCGGTTTAAAGAATTGCTGTCCCAGTGGCAGGTGTATGTACTTGTGGCAATGCGGCTTTTGGTGATTCCCATTGCGGTGGTCTCCGTTTTGCGGCTGCTGGGGCTAACGATACTGGAGCTGCCTGCCATTATGTTCCTGGCTATGCCCACCAGTATGAACACCATCGTTTTCGCAAAGCTGGTGGGACAGGATTGCAAGCCCGGTGCCGCAATGGCATTTATTTCCAGCATTTTGTGTTGTCTAACCATACCTTTGTGTTTACTTTTATTCGGTTATCGTGTACAATAAATACATTCTTTTATTGGGAGCGTGACCGAAATGGACATTCGCTTGTATCCAAATGCCATCCCCTATAACGCTGCCGACCCGGCAGGCAGACCCACGGTGTCCGCTTTCCTTACAGAAAGCTGGTATCCCCTGCCTGCGGTGATCGTGCTGCCCGGCGGTGCTTACACACACCTTGCCGACCACGAGGCAGAGCCGATTGGGGAATTTTACAAAAGCTGCGGCTACCACGCCTTTGTGCTGCGTTACCGGCTGCTGCCCAATTTGTACCCCGCTGCTTTGTGCGATGTACAGCGGCTTATCAAGTATTTGCGCGCCAACGCAGACGACCTGCGGGTAGACCCCGAAAAGATCTTCGTCATCGGTTTCAGCGCCGGCGGACATTTAGCCGGTATGAGTGCTGTGGCAGAGGACATTTGCCATCTGGGCGACGACCTGGACAAGCAGAGTCACAAACCCAACGGTGTTCTGCTGGGCTATCCCGTAGTCAACACAGGCCATAAATGTGTGCAAAATATTGCCGATCATAATGAAGCTCTGTTTGAAACCCTTTCTGTGGAAAAACAGGTAAGACCCGATACACCGCCTATGTTTATCTGGCATACCAGCGAAGACGCAGTGGTGGATGTGCGGCAAAGTCTTGCTTTGGGAGAGGCACTGCGTGCCAACGGCATTCCCTTTGAAATGCACATCTTCCCCCACGGTCGTCACGGATTGGGCTTGGGTACGCACCTGCCCGATATTAAAACCTGGGCACAGCACAGTGCTCAGTGGATCAGAGGTATCTGCAATGTTTGAAAGAGTAATTGAACTATGTGACTCCTTTTTGGAAATGGGCATTCCCGGCTATGACATTGCCATCTGCGTGGACGGCAAGTGTGTTCTTCGCCACCACAACGGCTACAGGGATATCGAAAAGACCCAGCCTATTGACGGCACGGAAAAATACGATATTTACTCCTGCACCAAGCTGCTGACGGTGATCTCCGCTTTGCAGCTGTGGGAACAGGGTAAATTCCAGCTGGAGGACAAGCTCTCCGACTATATGCCGGAATTCTCCCAAATGACCGTGCAGACAGAAAGCGGCATTGTTCCCGCAAAGAATCCCATTTTGATTCATCATCTGTTTGAAATGACCGCAGGATTTTCCTACGATACGGCATCCCCGGCGGTAAAGGCCTGCCAGGCCGCCACCGACGGCCGCTGCCCTACCCGGGAATTTATGAAGTATCTTGCCAAAGAACCGCTGCTGTTTGAGCCGGGCGATCAGTATAAGTACAGTCTGTGCCACGATGTTTTGGCAGCACTGGTAGAGGTGCTTTCCGGTGAGAAATTTGAGGACTACATCAAAAAGCACATTTTCGACCCGGTGGGTATGAAAGATTCTACCGGTCTTGCCGCCCCCATCTGCAACAAGTATCGCTACGATGCAGCAAACAAGCAATTCATCGAAATCCACAACAACACTTACCGCATCGGCACAGAGTATGCCAGCGGCGGTGCGGGAGCGGTATCCACGGTGGAAGATTTCATTCGCCTGCTGGAAGCACTGCGTACCGGGAAACTGCTGAAGCCGGAAACCGTTCGGCTGCTTTCTGCCAACCGGCTGACCGAGTACCAAAAGCGCACCTTCCCCCCGGCTAAGACCCGGGGCTACGGCCTGGGTGTGCGGACGCCCATTAAAAGCTATCCCCATACAGAATTTGGCTGGGGCGGTGCTGCCGGTGCATTCTGGTCTGTGGATCTGACCCACAATATGACCATTTACTATACGCAGCACGTAACCGCGTCCCCCAACAACGATCTGCGTAGCCAGATCTATTCTCTCGCTTTTGACGAGCTGACCGGTATGCAGACCGCCACCTTCCACCGAAGCGAAACACTGAAGAATTTGACTTATTAACAGCATAAATCGCCGCCCGGAATTTATGATTCCGGGCGGCAATTCTTGACTTTCGTATATGTATCCAGTAAAATTATTGGTAGCTTTTATAGAATGAGGTATGTTATGAGTGTAATTATTTTCGGTCTGCTTTCCCCGATATTTGCCGTAATGTGGTTTGTTTTCTGTTTCTTTGGGGATACCCTTTCGGTAATTGTCAGTTTGCTGTTCGCCCTGTGCGCCTGCGGCTGTGCTGCCGTCGCGGTATGCCTGAACCGGACGAATTGGAAGGATCGCAACTTTGAGGGCAATTACAGCGTGGTCGTACATCTTTCCGAAAAGGAATTTTCCCGGATACTGCTCTCCGATGCCATGAAAGCACACTCCCAGGGAAAGTATAACCCCATTGCCAAAAAGACCATTTTGCTGCGTGCCATTGGCACCGTGGTTTTTCTGACTGTGGGCTTCATTCTTCTGGAATGCCTGTATTTTAGTCCCTGGCTGGCACCGGCTATGGGTCTGCTGTTTGGGGCATTTACCGGCTTCCTGCTGCTGACCGACACCGTTTCCGTCTTGTTCTTTACCGCAAAGTCGAACCCCAATTTGGATTTTGACAAACTGGTTCAGAGAGAAACCTGCAACGCAGGAACCCTTTGCAAGGGTCTTTTCTGCGGTGCTATTGGTCTGACGCTGGCGGTTACCGGTCTTTTTTGTGCCCGGCATCTTCAGCCAAAGTGGCAATTCGAGACCCGGGGACAGGAATGTGCCGTGGTTTCCTACCGCCCTGCCTTGTTTGGAACGGGAGATCTGGAAATTCCCGCAGAGCATGGCGGCTTTCCTGTAACCATCATTGGTTCCCGGGCATTTGCCAATGTTCCTATGGTTTCTCTTACCATCCCCGACAGTGTACATACCCTCGAAAAGCAAGCCTTTTCCAACTGCGGAGAGCTGAAGCAGGTAACGCTGAGCAATCAGCTGGTAAAGATCAGCTCCGGTGCATTTAAAGACTGCAAAAAGCTTTCCGCCATTACCTTGCCGGAATCCCTCAGCGTACTGGAAGGCGAGGCATTTATGAACTGCACAGCTCTGGAGCAGATCGAGATCCCCCAGGGCGTTACCGAAATTCGCGGCAGCACCTTTGAAGGCTGCAGTAAGCTAAAATATTTGGAATGGCACGAGTTCATCACCGCCGTCCACGCAAAAGCCTTCCGGGATTGCAGCGCACTGTCCAGCATAAATCTGCCGCCCAAGATCACAGAGATCCGGGAGGCGACCTTCGAAAACTGCAGTTCCCTTGCCCATATTTCTATTCCCGTGGGTGTTACCCGGATCGCAGCCCATTCCTTTATGGGCTGCAGCAAGCTGTCTGATGTTTACATCCCGGATACGGTAACACAGATCCGCAGCTCTGCATTCCGGAACTGCCCCAGCTTAAAAACCATCGAGCTGCCGGACGGTGTAACGGTGGACGAGCGGGCATTTAAGGAAAGCCCCACCAAGATCCTTAAGAAAACCATTCCCGACGCTTTCTGGACCCAGGCCATCGCAGAGTCCCGGGATAAGGATACCACCGTGTTTTACTGCGTATACGAAACCGCGAAGGGTGCTGACTCCATTATGTACTGGAACGATCCCGATACGGTTTTGGTCGCTGACGACGAAAAGATCAGCCAGCTGTGCCTTGAGGATTGGTCGGTGCTTGTGTGCAACGGCTACAGCGAGCTGAAAGCCTACCTGCAAAAGGCCCAGGCCGCCGGCATCCGGCAGGTGATCTACGGCAGATACAGCGCGTTGGCAAGCGAAAAACTGGACACCTGTTATTTCTTTTCCAATATCTGGATGCTGGACGATACCATCGCCCTGTGCGATGAAAAAATTGCGGAGTCTGAAAATGGCTAAATTCATCCATCTTTTATACGTTCCCACTATGAACTGTAATCTCCGGTGCAGCTACTGCTACCTGGGAGAAAATACCGTGGACAGCCAATGCACTTATGGTGCTGCGGATACCCTGCGCTATGCAGTGGAAAAGCTGCGGCTGACAGATGTGATCCCCTTTAACATCTCCCTGCACGGCGGTGAGGTCACCACCCTCTCCAAGAGGGATTTCCGGGATGTGATCGCCTTTGTGGACAGCTACTACCGGGAAAACCGGGAGCTGCTGACAGAAAACGGCTTCCGGGTGGGAAAGCCGCATATTAAAACCAATCTGTACGGCTTGGACAGGCATATCGATACCATCCGTCAGTACGATGTGAGCATCAGCGGCAGTCTGGATCTGCCCCTTTCCCTGCACCGGCAGTACCGCCGCACCAAAGGCGGTGGCGAAACGCTGGATAAGATCCTGGCAAATATTGCGTTACTGGAAAGCCTTCCCAACCGGAAGAAGGTTTCTGCCACCTTGTTCCGGGAGCATTTTGACCGGCTGGATGAGATCGTAAACGACATCCGGTATCTGCACGAAAACACCTGCCTCGATATGAACGATTTTAATTTTATGATCGGCTTTGCCTCCCGGCAGGCACCGGAAGGTGCGCTGACGCCTCTTTCCCAGCAGGAGCAGGTGCAGCTTTACCAGCGGATGCGGCAGGAATTTGAAAATACCGACCTGCAGCCGGGATTAGACGGTGCCTGGTTTGCGGAATTCACCCAGTACTACTGCACCAACTGCGATCTTTGCGGTGACAAGTTCTTCCTGCTGGAACGCAACGGTGATATCTACTCCTGTGTCCGGGGGCAAGGCGACCCGAATTTCTATTACGGGAACATTTACCGGGATCCGGTGGAGACCATCCTTGCCCGGGGCATCGCCCAAAGCCTTGCCGCCCATAACCGGGTAGGCTTCCATCCGGAATGTGCCGACTGCAAATACCTGCATCTGTGCAAAACCGGCTGTCCCTATGTCAAAAACGAATACGGCGACCCCAAATCCTACACCTGTCTGCTTCAGCAGCAGATCTACAAGCAGAAAAACGAGCCGGAGGCCGGTGAGGACTATCCCTACATCTATCTGGCAAAGGTCCACCCGGAGCTGGCCGCCCCCTATTACCCCCCATCCCGGGAGGAGAATTCTCTTCCCGATCTCATTGCAAAAGATCCGAAGCTGCAGCAGGTTTACGACCCCAACGCATTTTTACTGTCCCTTGATGGGAAGGACTACCCGCTGCTCTCCCAGTTATGTAAACCAAAACGGGATATTTTCTTTCTCACAAAGCAAAGCGATCCCAAGCTCTACATACGGCAGGATGTGATGGACGCTTTGGCGGACTACCCGGTAAACAACAGCCTGTATATGATGCTGCTTCACGGAAAAATGGTGGTCTATGGGGACGAACAGCGCCCCAAGCAGGAACACGTAATGACCCACCAGATCTTCAAAAGCACTTTGGCATCTATGACTTCAGACCGTCCCGGTTGGTACTGCCTTTCCCTTCTGCCGGTTCTGCAGCCTTACCTTGCGCTGTTGGAGCCCAACACCCCCGCCAATCTGTTTTTCACCACGTCCGCCTTGCGTGACTACCACTACGCCAAGCAGAAAAACAACGGCTTTTACCATATTGCCGCTTTGAATCTACCCTTTCAAAATATGGAATTTTACTATATCGACCCGGAGGAGGAATTAAGCTATGCCGATCCGTCCTAAAAACTATGCCGAAGCGGTTCGTCTGAAACGCTGTCTGACCCTGAAGCAGACCGTCCCGGATATTGACATCGATCTGATGGAGCATATTTATGATTTCATTGGAGAAAATCCGGACAATTCCATAACCGTCAGCCAGGGAACGCTGTCTTTAAAAGACCCAAAAGGTGTCCCGGTGGAACAATATACCGTTTCTCTGCCGCCCCAAAATTCCAACGCTTACGATTACATTTTGTTTTCGTCTGCTGTCCTCTCCATTTCCAGACCCTACAGTTCTTCCGGTTCTGACGGAGACGGTGGCAGCTCCGGCAATAACAATAATAACAACAATAATAACGGCTAAGGAAGTGTTTTTATGAGTGAAAAACTGTTCGTCGGCTACGCCCGGGAGGACGTTACCCCGGAGTCCGGCGGTGCCGTCCTGGAACAGTTTTCCCAGTACCCCCTTGACCAGCGCGCCGAGGCACAGAAGGTCATCAAAGCAGCCGGCTTCAACAGCTTCCTGCACGCAATGGGCATCGCTCGCCGCGCCCGTTTGGAAGATACCCTGTCTATGGAGCTGTGGGCGCTGCGGGCCGGTGATATCGGCTTCATTTCTGCACCCTACGAAATGTTCTGCTCCAACGGCAAGTACATTAAGGAACACTCCCCCTTCAAAATGACTTTTGTGGTCAGCTGCTCCAATGAATCCTATGACTATATGGCAGACGACACCGCCTTTAACTATGATGTCTACGAGGTCAATACCCGACGCTACGGCAGAGGCACCGCCGAAAAGCTGGCAGAAAATTTTGTGGAAATGCTAACAGAACTGAAAAACTAAAAAATACCGCAGAAGGCTGTGTACAAAGCCCTCTGCGGTATTCTTTTTTACCTCGCATTGGAGGGGTGTCTCCGGCTTCTTTTGTCATTGCGAGGCTGCGGCAGCAGCCGTGGCAATCTCAAGCAACTGCTACCCCACTGTCATTTCAACTGAAGCGAAGCGAAATGGAGAAATCTCCCGTTTATCTTCGGTGTTGGGGGGCATCGGGAGATCCCTCGACTACGCTCGGGATGACATCGGAGAATGTGACAACAGAACCGCCCCCCTGTCCCTGTCTTATTCTAAACTATCCCCTTGTCCCTTTGCATTTCCTCAATCAATTCGCTCAAATCACTATAATCGCTAACAGTATAATTTTGTGGATTGTTTAAAATCTCACCGATTTTACTAAGAAAAATATCACTTGGCAAGGACATTATGAATTCGTAGATTAGAATACTTCCCGGCCAATTGGGATCAAGCAGCCACATAAAAAGCGGCACAACAATATGATCTACTTTGGGCCAGCCAAGCTTTATGATTGTTTTCGCAGCGTTCTCCCATTTAGCTTTTCCTGTTCCCTGCTTGTAGAATGTAACACCGCTGCCTTTTTCGGAGATTACGTACCGATCTGGCATCACTAGATATATATATTCACAAGGAAGCAATTCCACCGCCAGCTCCTTGATCGCCATATTTTGGCCTTCGACTGTTTCATTCCAACTTAACAGTTCAATTTTTTCACGTACCGACTTTCGTTCCTCCGAGAAAAACCGTAATGCGTGTTGATATGCATCATCCGATATGTTGTAGTTGAATGATTTAAATACATCTTTTATTTCAATCAGCATAGCCTTCCTCCCTATGCAGTTATACTATATATCAATAGTGTTAACTCGTGTGGATCTTCATTAGCAGTATCACAAGATGCCATCCAATCGTTCAACGCATATTCCCCCTGTCTTGCGTTACTCCGTGTCATTGCGAGCCAGTTCGCAAACTGGCGTGGCAATCTCAAGCAACTGCTACCCCACTGTCATTTCGACTGAAGCGAAGCGAAATGGAGAAATCTCCCGTTTATCTTCGGTGTTGGGGGGCATCGGGAGATCCCTCGACTACGCTCGGGATGACATCGGGGAATGTGACAAGAGAACCGTCCCTCTGTCCCCCCTTATTTCTTACACACCTTATAAATCGTCCTAATTGACAACAAAATTATCAACACACTAAATGACAGGCTTAATGCCTTCTCTAGCGTTGTAAGTGCACTTAATATACAACTGATTATATCGAACACATTTATTCCTACGACAAATGACAGTCCAACAATTGCTACACCCCTTTTGTTTGAAGTCGCCAACCATGGAGTAACGATCCACGAAAGCAAACATATACCAAATATAACAACCAAAAAAACTGATTTGAACGCAAGAAACTCAACCGCAGAATCATCCGTCGACCAAACAAACAGCATTGGAATAGAAATTGCTGAAAACGATCTCAAGGGAGGACTCAAGAATTGAAATAGGCTTGCGACAATTTTAATTAACATGAGAATAAAAACTATCATCTTTTACGGTCTCCCCAACACTTTTTTGAAGAAGACAGGGGACGGTACTATGTCTTAACGCTCAGGACGCAGAACCGTCCCCTGTCTTTGGACGCAGAACCGTCCCCTGTCTTTTGCCTTAATCAAATTTCCCGCGAGCATTTTTCTTATCTTTATTATCCTTTATTACTCTAAGAACAACTCTGCAAACTGCAATCCCTATATTGATAAAAACGCATTCCCCTACAATTGCATAGAGAAACAGTCCTCTATCTATACCCGACTGATATCCAGACATTTCTCCCAGTTCCGCTTGAAATATGCGCCCAACCGTTGGTTCAACTCCAACGCAACTAACAAAAGCTAATATTGCAAGTGATCCCAACATAATAAGCGAACGTATTATTGCGTTCTTTGACGACGGGTTTTTCCAAACGCTTATTGAAATTATAATAGCTCCGCTAATCAACAAACAAATGCACCCAAGTATAATATATTGATTTATTGTTAACTCCATAAACTCGAAGTTACACACCAATATATATGGTAAGTATAGCGCTGTTCCTCCTAATATACCTAGCAATACATTCTTTGATTTCATTGATACCATCCCTTTCGAATACCATAGCCATACTTAACCATATAGTTATCTCTAAGATCATCAAGAAGACAGGGGACAGTACTATGTCTTAACACTCAGGACGCGGAACCGTCCCCCTTCTGCGGGTCGCAAAAAGGCTAATTACAAGAACGGATGAAAACAATACGCTTACAATTGCATCTGGTCCCGCCCACTGAAGTGCATATTCGTTATTTTCAGCCAAAGAGAATAAATACCAAGCCAAAACAATAAGTGAATCTACGGAGACAAGCAAACAAAATGGAGCATATTTTTCTTTAAGTGCCATAATATAGAAAATTACCAGAAGAACCGGGAATGCACAACCCCACAAAACCAATATAGCTCCAACCGGCGCAGCAACCGCCCCTCCACTTGCTAACCCAATGGAAACAAACCAGGAACTTGCTCCCACTGTATACAATTCAGGCGCTATATCGTGCAAGGGTATTAATAAAACTAGTGACAAAACACTCATAAGCATATATGTATGAATCAATATTCTACAAACCCTTATTCTTCGCATAATTCTCCTCCTTAAAAAGCACTGAGGTTCCATCAAGAATCGGCGGAAGACAGAGAACCGTCCCCTGTCTTAGAGAACCGTCCCCTGTCTTAGGCCGCCGTCGCCATCCGGTAGCGGACACCCCGGGAGGGGTGTCCCTACACCCGTTTTTCGTTACTCCGTGTCATTGCGAGCCAGTTCGCAAACTGGCGTGGCAATCTCACCAAGACAGAGAACCGTCCCCTGTCTTATTGTCGGCAGAGAACACCCATGCTGCAATGCCGCGCACACGCCGGATGAACCCCTTTTATGCTATACTGTAGTTGCGGGGTAAGATCGAGGGACGGTTTGTTGTGTATAGCACGCCAGATAGAACATGGTCTGGTTTCCTTTGAGTACA
>JAZNRQ010000108.1:0-4374 GCA_045590735.1 Faecousia sp.
GTCATTGCGAACCAGTGACCGATGTCACTGGTGTGGCAATCTAAAAACCAAGTGTTACCAATAGATTGCCACGCCAGTGTGCGCACTGGCTCGCAATGACAATTGGGTTGTGCGAATTGGAAACAGCTCGATAAATTGGAAATTTAATGTTCGGCTTTCAATAAAAAACAGAGGTGCAAAAGCACCTCTGTTTTTCATTAACTGATGGCATTTTCATAAACCGGAATGTCGCCGATCTCGCCCACCTCAAAATAGATATCCAAAATATCTCTTGCAATGGTGGTCAGCGAGCTGCCGTGTCCTGCCTTTTCGCCGTAAATGGCAATGGCGATCTGCGGATCTTCCGCCGGGGCATAACAAATAAACGCACCGTTATCGGAAGCGGTTCCCTGACCGTTCTGTGCCGTACCGGTCTTTGCCGCCACGGAAATGGGATAATTCTTAAAGGTGGAATAGGCAGTACCTGTCCAGTTTGTCTTTTGGGTAACCAGCCGCATACCGGTGGTGTAGGCAAGGTATGCATCGTCGCTGATCTCCAGGGTGCTCAGCACCTCTTTTTCGCTTTGCTGCAGCAGGCTGCGGTAATCCGCGGATACCACCCGGTTCAGGAAGGTTGCCTTGTACCGGGTGCCCCGGTTGGCAAGGGTGGACGCGTAAACGCACAGCTGCATCGGGGTAAACCGGTTATCGGACTGACCGATGGCTGCGGTAATCTGGTCCGCCTTGTACCAGCCGGATTTATCAGCGGTGTAGAGCTTTTTCTTGGTCTCCGGATTTGCCCGGTGTCCGATATTCTCCGGCAGTTCGATACCGGTAGCCTCACCAAGACCCATTGCCTTGGCAGTACTGTCCATTGCGGCAATAGAGATCCGGTCTGCCAGGTCATAGAAGAAGTAGTTACAGGATACCTGCAGTGCCTCCGCGGCGGTCAGATCCTTGTGGATCATACCGTAGTTGGAAAACCGCAGACAGTAAACGATAAAGTTAGGGCCGTATTTATCAAACTTACCCTTATCGTAAATGGTCGTGGAGGAGGAGATGGCTTTTGCGTTGATGCCCGCCACCACCATAGACATCTTGTAGGTAGAACCGGGGGGATACGTACCCAAAAGTGCCCGGTTGTACAGAGGATCAAAGTCTGCCTCCAAAATTTCCTCGTAATTTTCAAAGTAGGTAGAAAGATCGTAGGTGGGGTAGCTGGCGCAGACCAGCACCTGTCCGGTCTTTACATCCATCGCCACCGCAGCGGCGCCCTCTGCGTCCTTGCCGTCCGCATCCTCATCCTCCTGGGCCCGGAGATTCTCGATCACCGAAGCCAGGCCCTCCTCTGCCGCCCGCTGGAGATTCACATCAATGGACACCTCCACGTTGGCACCGGCACGGGGCTCGATTTTATATTCGGATTTGACCAGCTCACCGGCGGTGGTAACAGTGTCGATCCGCAGACCGTCCACGCCGTGCAGATCCTTTTCAAAGGCAGCCTCCAAGCCGCTTTGTCCGATCTCAGAGTCCATGGAATAGTCGGGATTATCCTTATACTTTTTCCACTGCTCTGCATTCATGGGGCCCACAAAGCCCAGCACGTGGGCGGCATATTTGGTGTTATACTCCCGGACGGTGGTTTTTTCCACCATAAGGCCGGGAATGTTCAGCTCCACGATGCTGGAAAGGTGCTGATCGCTGACGTCGCTTAAAAATACGTGGTTGGGCAGGCTGCCTACGCAGCCACGAAGATCCATCTCATACCGCAGGCCGATCACCGCCCGGGCATCCTCTTCTGACCATTCCACCGGGATCTTATACCGTTCCCGCAGCCGCTTCACAAGCTGAGGCGCGGTAATGTCCGAGTCCAGCTCCTTGGTGCCCAGATAGGTTTGGAAATAGCCCTGCCAGGCAGAATTAAACTCCTCCCGGGTGTCCACAAAAGGACGCTCCCGACTTACAGGGAAATTATCCGTATATTCAATGCCCGCCTCCCTGCAGCGCTGTACCAGCCGGTACAGGTGGTTATTGGTACCGCTGGCGGTCAAAAGAACATAGTGGTTGATCACCAGGTCGTAACTTGCCCGGTTGCCTACCAAAATATTACCGTTGGTGTCCAGAATGTCACCCCGGGATGCCTTTACACGGGTCATTGTGGTAAAGGTGGAGGTATTGTCGGTACTGCCGCCGGTCTGGATCACCTGCAGGTCGTACAGCTTAACGGCAAAGAACAGCAATACCGCCACAAAAATACCAATGACCACCTGGGCACGGAATTTTGTTATTCTTTCCATGTGTCACCTCCTACGGTGCGGATCCCGTTCACAACGGGATACAAAAGGGGCGCGGCGGCAATGGTCAAAAGGGCAGTTACCACGTGGGAGAAAATACGGCCTATGCCCATATATTCCAAAAACACACCGGTAAAAAACTCCGCCATCACAAACACCGTCACCGCAACAACGGTGCAAAGCATATCTGCCAAAAAGCTTTTCCGCAGAAAACTCTGCCGGAAAAAGGTCACACCCACACTGAGGAAGGTGATATAAACGATGCTGTAGTACCCCGAGGCAGAACCGGAGAACAGATACAGTGCCGCCGCCACAAGGCTGAATACACTGCCTCCCTCCAAGCCCTCCGCGAGGCAGATCAGAAAGATCCCGCAGGGAACCAGCTCCGTGGTTGCGTCAAAGATCCGGAAGCGGCACAGCAGCACATCCTGCAGCACAGAAAGTGTCAGCAGGACCAGTGCGTACAGCGTCCATTTCAAGGCGCAGACCCGCTGTTTCTTTGTGAGAAACAGCTTGCTCATCACACCGGATCGGGGTTTATCCGGTTTAAATTCGTACTTTTTTGCCATAAATTCACCCGACGCGGTACTGCGTCACGATAAAAACTTGTTCCAGAGAGCCTACATTCACCGCAGGACGCAGCAGCGCATACTTGGCAACACCGGTATCGTCAAAGTCCGCGTCCACCACATAGCCGATGATCAGATTCCGGGGATAGACGGTAGAACCGGAGGTGACCACCTGATCGTTGTTGCGGATCACCGAATTACTGGGCAGGTAGTCCATCCGCAGCAAGCCGTCCTTGCCGCTGGCATAGCCGCCCTGGACCATACCGTTATAGCCGGAGGCGGAAATGGTGGCACTGATTTCCAGGGAGGAGTCCATTACGGACTTGACCACCGCGTAGTTGGGACCCGCTTCACTGACCACACCCACCACCTCGTTGTTGGCGGTAACGGCACACATACCGGCCTGGATGCCGGAGGCAGTGCCTTTGTTGATGGTAAAGGTATTGGACCACTGCTGAGAGCTGCGGGAGATAATATAGCTGTCCACCAGCTGATAGCCCTCATTGGCTTCGATCATACCCATTGCGGAGCGCAGCCGCTCATTTTCCTTGATCAAAGAATCCACGGTCCGGGCATCCTTTTCCAGCTGGGCGACCTTTTCCTTCAGAGATTCATTCTCTGCCTTCAGAGATTCGTAGCTGAAAATATAGTTATACAGCTGCTCCGCAGAGTCGGTCAGCCGGCTGGCACCGGCACGGATGGGAGCAAGCACTGTTTTGACCACCATATCGGGGATGCTCACGTGGGTCAGGCTGCTTAAGATCGCAAGGCCTGCCGCCAAAAGCACCGCCACCAGTAATATGACCCGGACACGGGTTGAGAAAAAGTGTTTCATAAGGATTCCTCCGTGAATTCCTTCAGGATCTGACCCAGCCGACAGACCGGCAGACCCACCACATTGTAAAAATCACCGGAAATGCCGCTGACGAATTTGGCACCGCCGCTTTGGATGCCGTAAGCACCGGCCTTGTCCATAGGATCTTTGGAGTCCACATACTCCCGGATCTCCCGGTCGGTCAGCTGCCGGAAAGTGACCTCCGTCACCTCGGTAACGCTGACCGTGCGCCCATTGCCAAGCACCGTTACACCGGTCATTACCTGGTGCTGCCGCCCGGACAGGCTGCGGAGCATCGCTACCGCTTCCTCCGGATCTTTCGGCTTTCCCAGTACCCGGTCACCCAAAACCACGATTGTATCCGCCCCGATGACGATCTCATCCCCCTGTCTGGGGATCGCCTCTGCCTTTCGGCGGCTCAGATCCGCCACCCCTTCCCGGATGGAAAGGCTGGGATCCATCGTTTCGTCAATATCCGCGGTCCGGACGGTAAAGGGCAGCTGTAAAAGTCCCATCAGCTCCCGCCGCCGGGGGGATTGGGATGCCAAAATGATCGCCATAGTATTTCTCCGTTAATTTAAAATAACAATATCAACTTCCGGTTTATAGAGCTGTTGCGATAACAACCCTTGATGCACCGAAACCTTGTATAGCACCATCGAAAGTGCGCGCCGGGAGGGGTCCCGGGGAGGGTGGC
>JAZNRQ010000109.1:0-3708 GCA_045590735.1 Faecousia sp.
CAATTGTCATTGCGAGCCAGTGCGCACACTGGCGTGGCAATCTATTGGTAACACTTGGTTTTTAGATTGCCACACCAGTGACATCGGTCACTGGTTCGCAATGACAACGAAAATTGTAATCGCTCGCTAAACCGGAATTTAGTTCTTATTTTACTTAGTTCTTGCCGCGGCGGGAGCCCAAAACATCCCGGATGTTCAGCAGCTTATTCCGGATGGATTCCAGCTCCGCCACATTCTTTACCTCAAAACGCACCGTAAAGACACTGTGACCACCGGGAATATCCTTGCCGGTCAGCTCCTTCACCCGCACTCTTGCGGTGGTCATTACCATTGCCACATCCAAAAGCAGGCCGTCACGGGTGATGCAATCCAACTCCAGGGTGGTTTCAAACGGCTGCTCCGCCACATTGTCCCAACGAACCCGCACCCAACGGGCTGCCTGCTCCGGGTCGTGGGCACCTATGGTATTGGGACAATCCGCCCGGTGGATGGAAACACCAAAGCCCTTGGTAATAAAGCCCACAATGGGATCACCGGGCACCGGGGTGCAGCATTTACTGAACTTGATCATACAGGAATGGATATCCTCCACGATCACACCGTTGACCGCGTGGCGATTCCTGTTCTGTCCCTCCTGCTCCGGGCTGGTACGCAAAGGTCCGACCCCGCCCCGGTCTGCCTTGGCAGCACGGTTAATATCGTCACGGATCTTACCTACCGCCTTTACAGCGGTCATACCGCCGTAGCCAATGGCGGCATACATATCGTCCCAGTTGTCAAAGGAGAGCTTTTTCAGCAGGCTTGCCTGCAGCTCCTCTTCCATAGCGGCAGGCAGTGGCAGCAAAAGCCGCTTCATTTCCGCTTCAAAGCTGGCTCTGCCGTGGAGGATGTTTTCCTCCCGCTTTTCCTTCTTAAACCACTGCTTGATCTTGGTTCTTGCCTGGTTGGATTTGCAGATATTCAGCCAGTCACGGCTGGGTCCCTTGGCGGTCTTGGAGGTTACGATCTCCACAATATCGCCGTTTTGCAGGGTTGCGTCAATGTTGACGATCCGGTTATTGACCTTGGCACCCACCAGAGAGTTACCCACACCGGAGTGAATGGCATAGGCAAAATCGATGGGGGTCGAACCGGCAGGCAGGGATACGATCTTGCCCTTAGGGGTAAAGACGAACACCTCGTCGTCAAACATATCGATCTTCAGGGAGTTTACATAATCTTCTGCGTCGGTGTCCTGCTGGCTCTCCAGCAAGCGGCGCACCCACTCGAAATCCTTCTCGTTTCCGCTTCCGGTTCCCTGCTTGTACTTCCAGTGGGCGGCAATGCCGTACTCGGCGGTTTCGTGCATCTCCCAGGTGCGGATCTGCACCTCAAAGGGCACGCCCTGGGTACCGATCACGGTGGTGTGCAGGCTTTGGTACATATTGGGCTTCGGGGTGGAAATATAGTCCTTAAACCGCCCGGGCACCAGATTAAACAGATCGTGCACATGTCCCAGCACATTGTAGCAATCGGGAATGGTATCCACCACCACCCGGAAGGCATAAATATCGTAAAGCTCCTCAAGGCTCTTGCCCTGGGCCTTCATTTTCCGGTAGATGGAGTACACGTGCTTGATACGGCCATAGGTCTTGCCCTCAATACCCATATCCTGCAAGCGGACAGTGATTCTGTCCTGAATGGTACGCATAAAGGCCTCATCCTGCTCTTTATGGGCTTTCAGATAAGCCATAATGTCCTCATAGGCCGCCGGATCCAGATACCGCAGTGCAATATCCTCCAGCTCCCATTTCATCTTCTGCATACCAAGACGGTGCGCCAGCGGGGCATAGATATCCATCGTCTCCCGGCACTTGCTGATCTGCTTTGCGGGGGTCTGATACTGCATAGTCCGCATATTGTGCAGACGGTCAGCGATCTTGATCAGCACCACCCGGATGTCCTTGGACATTGCCATAAACATCTTTCGCAGATTTTCCATCTGCTGCTCCTCCGAAGAGGAGAAATTGGCACGGGTCAGCTTGGTAACACCCTCCACCAGCTCTGCGGCGGTATTGCCGAAGCGTTTGGAGATGTCCTCATGGGAGGCATCCGTATCCTCGATACAATCGTGGAGCAGTGCGCCCAGCACCGCGTCCGTATCCAGACCCATTTCCGCCACGATCTCCGCCACCGCCAGGGGGTGAATGATATAGGGAGAACCGTCCTTGCGTTTTTGGTCCTTATGTTTTTCCTGCGCATATTGGATAGCCTGCTCAATGAGGGTCATATCCATACCGGGCATATATTTATGCAGGGTATTTCGCAGGGATTCGTAATGTTCGCTAAAACTTTCCATAGTTTAACCTTTCGCGGCAGTCAGGATCTGCATGGTCCGGCTGGAAGACAGGTCTGCCTTCTCCCCGGAGGGGGTCAGCCGGATGGTAATGTATTTATGAAAACGCTGGATCTCCAAAAGACCCACATCGGCAAAAATATCCAAACAGGTCAAAAGCTTTCCCAAGTCCATAGGCATACCGGTACGGCGCACCAGCTTCCGGCACAGGCAGGCAGGGCTTTCCTTCCACACACCCTCCGGTGCTTCCGCCAAATACCGCCAAACCATTGCCAAAGTACCCCGATCCGGCAGCAGCGCAGCCGCAACCGCAGCATCCACTTGGCCGTGGCACAAAGCACGGTACTTTGCCGTATCCATTGTGACCTCTGCGCGGCAGCTGGGACGGATATCCTGTACATTCATCTGCACAGAGCGTTCGCCCTTAAAATCATTGATCTGTGGATAAAATGCCACATCCACTGTATCTCCCGGATACAGTGCCGCCAGCTCCGCAGCGGCAGAGAACCAAATTCCCTGCAGTGTGTGTCTGCCTGCGTGCAGACGCATACGCACGTGCCGACCGCCGCCCACCGGTGCCAGCCGATCCACCGTCATTTCCCGGCACACCAACAGGGGCTTGGGACAGCCGTTGCCGCAAGGCTCCAGCTGAGAAAGCTGCTCCACATTGTACACCGTCAGCATTTCCGGCGTTACGGCACAGTCGGCATCCAGCTTTGTACGCAGCACATCGTCGCTATAATACTGCCTTGCCAACCGACAGATACTCTCCCGGAAATCGGCAATATGATCCTTGTGAATGGTAAAGCCTGCCGCCAGCTCGTGACCGCCATAGCTTTCCAGCAGCGGTGACAGCTGGCTCAGAGCCGTAAACAGGTTAAAGCCGCCGTAGCTCCGGGAACTGGCCTTGCCGTGCTCTCCGTCCAGGCAGATCAGGAAGGTGGGGCAGCAGTACTCCTCGCAAATGCGGCTTGCCCCGATTCCCACAACACCCTGATGCCAGCTTTCGTCTGCCAGCACGATCGCCTCCGGCAGCTCCCCTTCCGGGAGCATCTCTACCGCCTGGCTGTAAATCTCCGCTTCCACCGCCTGCCGCTGCCGGTTCAGGTCGCAAAGGGCCTGCGCCATTTGCATACCGGTGTCCGGATCGTCGGTCAAAAACAGGTTCAGTGCCAGATCGATCTGTCCCATACGGCCTGCCGCATTGATCCGGGGAGCAAGGGTATAGCCCCCACTGCCCGCATCCAGCTCTTCCCGGCTGCAGCCGGAAAGCTCCATCAGTGCCGCAAGACCGGGACGGGTCGTATTTCTCAAAAGCTCCAGACCCTGCACCACAAAGACACGGTTTTCATCCTGCAGAGGCATCACATCTG
>JAZNRQ010000110.1:0-7233 GCA_045590735.1 Faecousia sp.
CGAAACAGCTCGAGAAATTGGAATTTAGCAGGGAGAAAAATCTTTGCACTTTTTAAACAATTCGTAAAATCTACCTTGCGGGGTTGTCAAAAATTTCCCAAAGGCGTATAATAATTCCATACTAGAGAAAGAATGCACTAATTCTTGCCTCCCTCTTTGAGGGAGGTGGCCGAGCGTTAGCGAGGGCTGAGGGAGTGTCGTTATTAAGATGGGACACTCCCCTGGTCACCTTCGGTGACAGCCCCCTCAAAGAAGGGGCCAAGAGGGGTGCTTGCGTTTATGATAATAAATGCTCGGTAGAACGGAGTGATTCAATGAAGAATCTGCTATTTGTGATCAATCCCAATGCGGGTAAGAAAAAAGCGGTCAAATTTCTTTATGAAATGATCGAGATTTTCAACCGGCAGGGTTATCTTGTCAGCACCTATTTTACCGCCGCCCAGGACGATGCCCGAAAAGTGGTGGCACAGAAGGCTGCCCAGATGGATCTGGTGGTCTGCTGCGGCGGCGACGGCACCTTTAACGAAACCGTTGCCGGTGTACTGGAATCCGGTGCGGATGTGCCGCTGGGCTATATTCCTGCAGGCTCTACCAACGATTTTGCCAACAGCCTGGGTCTTTCTACCAACCCGGTGGAGGCTGCCCGCCGCATTGCCAGCGGTGTACCGGAAAGTTATGATGTGGGCTGCTTTGGCGGCAGATACTTTACCTATGTGGCATCCTTCGGCGCATTTACCAAGTCCAGCTATGCGACGCCGCAGAGTGTGAAAAATGCCTTGGGTCACACGGCCTATGTGCTCAGCGGTATTCAGGAGATCTCCCAGCTGCGGAAGATCCACGTAAAGATGGAAACGGAAGAGGAGACCCTGGAAGGGGAATATATTTTCGGCGCCATCTGCAATTCCACCTCCATCGGCGGCATATTGAAGCTGGATCCCAGCCAGGTAGATTTGGCTGACGGTCTGCTGGAGGTGCTGCTGGTTCGGGCACCGAAGGATATCGGAGAACTGACCGCCTGTGTGCAGGCGGTGCAGAAGCATACCTACGATTGCGCTATGATGACCTTCCGGAGTGTAAAAAAAGTTACGGTATTTGCAGACGAGGAGATTATATGGACGCTGGACGGTGAAAAAGAGATCGGCAAACCGGAAATTTTGGTGGAAAATGTACACCACGCCATCCGGCTGATGAAGTGAGGTCAATATGATCAATACTACGCTGTGCTATATCATCCGGGGTGACGATGTATTGATGCTCCACCGGGTAAAGAAGAAAAACGATATCAATAAAGACAAGTGGATCGGCATCGGCGGCAAGTTTGAAGGGGAGGAATCTCCCGACGAATGCCTGCTGCGGGAGGCTTTCGAGGAGACGGGATTGACCCTGACAAGCTGGAAATGCCGGGGTGTTGTGACCTTTCTTAACGATTGCTGTGAAGGGGAGTTTATGTACCTGTTTACAGCGGACGGCTTTGAAGGGGAGCTGAAGGAGTGCGATGAAGGGCAGCTTCAGTGGGTCAGCCGGGCATTTTTGGAGCAGCTTCCCAAGTGGGAAGGGGACAAAATCTTTTTGGATCTGCTTTGGCAGGAGGCACCCTTCTTTCTGCTGACCCTTCGCTATAGCGGCGACCGGCTTGTAGAGGCGGTACTGGACGGTAAAAAGATTATTTAAAGACTGCCCAGTATTTCCAAAATGATGCGGCAGTGATCCCGTTCCTGCTGAGCAAGCCGGGCGAATACCTGCCCGTATTCCGGGTCGTCGGTACGCTTTTCGTACTGGACAAGGCAGCGCATTTCCCGTCCGTAGCACTTGCGCAGCAGCGTTTCCGGGTCTTCCTGGGGCGGCTGCACGGTGGCGATTTTTGGGTGCTTGCCGGTGACCAGGGTGTAGATACCCTTTAAGCAGGCGGTGTGGGATTGCTCCTGCTGAAATAGTGTGCGAAGCAGGGCGCTTTGTTTCCCTTGAAAGCGGCGGGACAGCTGCAGATAGGTGGCAGCGTCCTGCCATTCATTTGCGATCAATTCCAAAAGCCCCTGATCCGGGGTGGGGGCGGTGTTTTGTACACGCTGCCAGACACGGGCGGCCTTGACAGGATCGATGGTATCCATAAAATCCTTCCTTTCTATTGGGGGTATTTACAGTATATGCCCCGGAAAGAAAAAACTTTCACGAAAAATGTCGACCAGGCGCACCGCTTTGGCGCAATTAAATTTCGGTTTATCGAGCGATTACAATTTTCGTTGTCATTGCGAGCCAGTGCGCACACTGGCGTGGCAATCTCAAAGAGAATACGGATTCTTCGCTTTCGCTCAGAATGACAAGGTGTATCGAAACAGCTCGGGAAATTGGAATGTGAACAAGCGGGGGTGCCTTATCCCTGCGTTCTTTATGCCCATATTGCAGTCCTGTATTTATTGAATTACGATAAATTTTTATTGACAAACAGATTTCTCTCTGCTATTTTAAACTTGGAAACTACCTTTTTACAGGAGGTTATTATGCTGAAAGTATCCAAAAAACTGTCCACCACCCTCTCTTTGGCACTGGCGGTATTTTTCTTTCTCTGCTGTGTGGTGGGACTTTTTATTCTTCCTGCTTTGACCGAAATGCTGATCAACCTGCCCGACAACATCGGTAGCCGGGGAAGCATCACCCCGCTGGGTCGTACCCTCGCTCTTGTCAGTGCCTACTGCATCGTGCTGGATATGATGCTGGCGGACGTTTTCCTTTTCCTTTTGCTGCTGCGTATTCGCAAGGGCGCGGTTTTTACCGACCAGGCCGTTGCGATGATCCGGGGCGTCTCCTGGTGCTGCCTGGGGCTGTGCGTTCCCTTCGGCTTTTTGGGCATCTATTTCCAGCTTTCTCTGATCGTCTGTTTCCTGGCGGCATTTTTGGGAATTTGTCTGCGGGTATGCAAGAACGCCTTTGAAGAAGCCACAGAAATCAAGCAGGAAAACGACCTTACCGTATAAAAGCAGGAGTAAACGATGATTGAAATTCACTTGGATGTTATGATGGCAAAGCGAAAGATGTCCCTTAACGAGCTTTCTGACAAGGTTGGTATTACCCTTGCCAACCTGTCTATTCTCAAAAACAACAAGGCAAAAGCCATTCGGTTCTCCACCTTGGAGGCCATTTGTCAGGCACTGGACTGTTCCGTGGCTGACATTATAGAATTCGTTCCCGACAAATAATCCGGAGGTGACTTTTATGAACCCAGACCCTAACTTTCCCCCGCAAAAACCGCGGCCTGTCTATTCCGCAACGGATGCTGTATACGCACAGCTTTGTTTGCTGTTCGCATTTTTGTTCTGTCAGACGGTGCCGGTATGGAAATACCCTCTGGGGGGATTTTTACTGATCCTTACCCTGTACATCACCGGCTTTGTGATCCTGCGGATCAAAAAATTGAAGCTTTCTCCTGTCTGCATTCTCAGTGCCGTATCTTCCCTTGTGATCGGCTCTGCGCTGCTGCTGACGGAATCCATATTTTTAATTACCCTGTCCCTGGCATACAGCCTGGCAAGCTTCTGCTATTTTCTGTACGCAGCCTTCGGAAACCGGATCGAAGAAGGCTTTTCCGACTATGTGGTTATGGATTTTATCAAGATCCTGTTTGTACTGCCCTTCTGCTCCTTCGTGGCAATTTTCCCGGCAATCTATCAAAACTCCACGAAAAAAGGTGCTTTTTTTCTCATAAAGATCTTCATCGGTATCGCCCTTGCTGTCATCCCTACAACGCTGGTATTTATGTTCCTTTCCTATGATGCGGGATTTATGAAAATACTGGATGACATCTTCTCCTTTGACTCTTGGGATGTATTCCATACCATCATAAGCCTTTATTTTTCCCTGCCCCTGGCGATGTACGGCTTTGGTTTGTACGCCTCCTCCCAGAGGAAGCTTCTGCAGGACAAAATGACCGCCGAAAACTGCAAAAGTGTACTGGACAAAGCAAAAATTCTGCCCCAGCTGACAGCAGTGGTGGCAGTACTTCCCATTCTTTTTATGTATGTGGTCTTCTTTATTTCCCAGTGGGACTACTACATTTCCGGCTTTACCGGTGTGCTTCCCGAAAATTCCAGCTATGCGGAATATGCCCGCCACGGCTTCTTTGGGCTTTGTGCCGTATCGGTAATCAACCTGATTATGATCGTTTTGATCGCATTTTTCATCCGAAAGGGCAAAGCCGGTTCTCCCGTGATTCTGAAAATCATCGCCACCGTTTTCTGCATCTGTACCCTGATTTTGATCAGCACCGCTGTTGCCAAGCTGATTATGTACATTGATTTTTACGGTTTGACCCCAAAACGGATCTATGCAATGTGGCTGATGGTGCTGATCGGCATTGTGTTTCTGCTGATCGCCCTGGGACAGTACCTGCGGAAATTCAAGACGGTGGCAGTATGCCTTACCGTTGCCATCGTGATGTTTGCCGGTTTGTCTGTGTGCAACGTCAACGCCCTGTGCGCAAACTATAATACGGACAGATATTTATCCGGCACTTTGGAATCTCTGGATGTAGAGGCTATGGAAAATTGGGGCGATTCTGCAATTCCCGCCCTGATACAGGTGGCAAAAGAGGCGGAGGATCCCCAGCTTAAGAAATCCGTTAACACCATGTTAAAGAGAAGAGCCTCCCGCTTCCGCAACGAGGAGTTCTCCCTTTTCTCCTTCTCGATTCCCTCCGCTGTGGCAAAATCCGCCCTGAAAAACCATATTCCCGATGCATTTCGCACAGACGTAACCCCCTAAAAGAAAAGGGTCTTGAAAAAACGCCTATATATTCCCTGAGGGGGCAAAACAATAAACTTTCGGCGGGAGTAAACCCCCGCCCTACGGTATCTCCGGTGAGATGTTTGTAGGGCGGAGGCTTGCTCCCGCCGTTTTTTGTGTATTTACCTGTTTTGGGAAAAGGCTGTTTTCTTTACACGCTTTTACGCTTCGCCGTAAACAAGGGGTTTTCCGTAAAATTCCTCATAGGTTTTGACCCAGGCTTCGTAATTTCTGTTTTTCATATCCTTCTTTGCGGCAAGATAAGAAAGATTTTCATCCGGGTAAATTGCCGGCAGGATGTGTACTGTGTACTCCTGCACGAAAAAGCCGTCCCCATCCAAAATATCGCTGTCCTCCATGGTGATCAGGATGGGAACGATGGGTGCTTTGTTCCGGGCAGCCAGAGAAAACGCGCCGTCCTGCATTGGCCGGGGCTTCCGGTAGTTCCACCACATTCCCTGCTCCGGATAGATCAAAATGGTCTCGCCCCGGCGCAACAGCTCCTGCACCGCCTCCATAAACTTGGCAACGGTTGCCTTTTGGCTGGACAGGGGCAGGGTGTTACAGTGGCGCATAAAAAGACCGAAGGGCTTGGGGGGATTGGTGTAGTTTCCTTCCCGAATGACCTTATAGAGCATTCTGCCGTCCATAGATTTCCGCAGAGCCACCCATACGGCATAGTTGTCCCCTACGCTGAAATGGTTGCAGGTAACGATCTTACCGCCCTTTACGGCCTCAAAATTCTCGATGCCCCGGACTTCCTTGATGATCAGCTGCTTTTGGGCGATCATCTTATCAAAAAACCGGGTCGCCATAATATTGGCAATTTTATTTTTGATTTTGCTGGAAAGCTTTTTGTTCAGGTAGTCCACCTGATCCGGCATCAGAGGATAGGTTTCGGGGTCGTCCTCCACATCCAGATGCCACAATTCTTTTTTCTCAAGCTCTGCGATTCTTCGGAGCAGTTCCAATTTATGTGCCGATTTTTCCATAGCGGCTTATCTCCCAATCATTTTTGAAAATGTGTAGTCAGAAGCAACGATCGCCTTGGCGTGTTCCAGAATTTCCTGTGCTGCGGCTTCCTTTTCCGCCCGCTGGGCATCCCCGAAGGCAGCTCGGTTTTCCAGAATCTTTTGATAGAAGGGGGAGCGTTTTGCATAGTGCCAGAATTTATCTCCGTCGAGCACATCGTCATACTGCCATGGCTTTTTGTACAGGGCATAGTGGACGATATTCTTTTCCCCCTCACAGGGAAGGGTCATAGGCTCTTTGTTCCAGCCGTTGGGAAGGGTCAGGATCTTTCCCTGGCAGAGATAATTCAGATACGCCTGATCCGGATCCAGCAGGTCGAAATCATACTCGGTAATGAGCTTTGTAAATTTTCCTTCTATGTCCTTTTCCCGAAAGGCTTTCAGATTGATCAGCAGCACACCGGCATTGACATAGCCGTCGGGATCCACACCCAGGGCGGTTTTTGCATAGTCCCGGAATTCCCGCGTGTTTTGCACGAATTGCTCCGGGGAAGCGGCAATAATATTGTCTCCCATTTCGGTGTGATACAGACTGGATATGTCGCCCAGCACCACAAGGTCACAATCCAGGTACAGGATCTTATCGTACTGGGGGAACAAAGAGGCAATAAACATCCGGTAATACGTAACCACAGAAAAATGGTACACATCCTTAAAATGGGTCTTGATCTTTTCCACGTGATTGGAAATATCTACAAACTGGATGGTAAACCCTTCGCATTCGTTTTCCATAACCTTCGCCACATTCTCCGGGCAAAGGCCGGTATTTAAAACCACGATCCGGTACGGATAGTCTTTGGATGCGTTGGCGATCAGCGACGACAGTGCCACATCCAGATATGGGATATAGTGATCATCAGTAGAAAAAAAGATGGGTATTTCTCTGCTCATCTTCTTGCGCTCCTTTTCAGGGATAATATCATTCATATTTTATGAGCACTGCCCGCTTTGGTAAACCTATTATTTAAAAACACACTCTACCGACGGTAGAGTGGCCCTTTTTTTACTCTACGCTGAGTAGAATTGGCAAAAAACCGTTGTCGCCACACGCCTTATCGGGGACGGCTTTCCCCTCCCGCCACATAAATTCCAATTTATCGCGCTGTTTTAAATTTGTATAACCTATATTGTCATTGCGAGCCAGTGCGCACACTGGCGTGGCAATCTATTGGTAACACTTGGCTTTTAGATTGCCACACCAGTGACATCGGTCACTGGTTCGCAATGACAATTGGGTTGTGCGAGATCGCCATCGGTGATAAGTCAATGATTTCCTACGGAAATTCTAAATAATTAAGAATTATGAATTAATAATTATGAATGAACGTGTCGCCTTTGGCGACGATTTAAATCATTTTCCTCAGGAAAATACCACAATTCTTAATTCTAAATTCTTAATTCTTAATTCGCTCGACAGAGCGATAAA
>JAZNRQ010000111.1:0-4001 GCA_045590735.1 Faecousia sp.
CAATATTGCCACCAACTACCAGAGGAATTCCCTTCAGACCTGCCTCGTCACACTTCTGACGCATACCGCGGCAATCCAGCTCGCCCTGACCGTACAGGGAGGACACCACGATGGCGTCTGCACCGGATTCGATGGCGGCTGGAATGTACTCCTCCTGGGTCACCATAACACCCAAGTTGACTACCTCGAAACCGGCTTCCGTAAACGCATGATAAAGGATCTTGTTGCCTACCGCGTGGACATCTGCGCCGATAACGCCGATGACCAGCACTTTCTTTTCACGCTGTTCCATAATAACACCTCAAACTTTATTTTTTATGGCATCGCTATGATTGTACTACATCTATATACTATAATGTACTAGTTCTTTTGTCAAGAACATTCCTGCTCAATTTTGCAGATATTTCTCGCAATTCACAGCAAAACTGCGCTGTTTTCCACAAGAAAGAAACAGCGCAGGTTTACAATTTTTTAGCATGACGCAGTTGCTGCAGTTTTTCCTCCAGGTAAAGCACAGATCCCTCGTCCATTTCATAGGCACAGAGGATCACCCTCCCCTTCTTTTCCAGTGCGGAAATTCTCCGGGCAGCTTCGTCAGTACAGTATTTTTCATAATTCTTCGGCACAAGGATCGTATCCTGATCCTTCAAAAACGCGTCAATGTCCAGCCCGCTGTCCATCAGCCGGGGCTGGGAAAATGCCACATGCCGGGCATAGCTGCGGCAGGCATTAAACAGCATATCGCCATAGCGGCTGCTGCTGGTAAGAATTCCCACCCGTTCGCCGGTACGCAGGCGGACCATCCCCGCAAGGGATTCGGGAGTCAGACGGATCGCCACCCGGATCAGCTTTTTCCGATCCGGCAAGATGGTTTCCAGATATTCACCGTGTTCCGCAGTGGTAACTACAAGATCCGTTTCCTCGTCCAGCTGATAAGGGTACTGGCGAATAGTATCCAGCAAATAAGAATACAATTCGATTCCCTTGACACTGCGCAGTTGATCGCACAGCTGAGAAAGGCTTTCGGGATTACACTCCAGCACAGCCACCTTCAGGGTAGAAACCGCCTCGGTACGCTGACGCTGCTTCAAATCCAAAAATATACCTACCTCCGTGGGAGAAAAGCCCATTTCTTCCAGCTGATCCAACAGCGCATCGATGGCAGCCATAGCCCGCTCCTTACGACTGACGGAATTGGCAGGCTGATAGCAAATAAATGTACCTCTGCCCTGGATCTTTTCCAGCACGCCCATTGTCCCCAGCTCATCGTAGGCACGCTTAATAGTCCCCTTTGCTACAGACAGCTGATCAGCCAGCTCCTGCACCGTAGGCAGCTGCTGACCGGGGATCAAGTCACCCTTTTTGACGGCAGTACGGATCTTATCCACCAGCTGCCGGTAAATGGGAATATCCAACCCGGGATCTACCTGAAAATACTGTTCCAAAAGGGTTCACCACCTATCAAATCATACATAATCATTCTAAATAATATCCCGCATTTTGTCAAGAAATAACAAAGATCTCGTCCTGTTATTTTGCACAAAAAAGCACCTGTGATTTTCACAGGTGCTTTTTATTACAGGGGGACATCAATATCCGTATTGTTCCGGTTGGGAAGATACCAGTTTTCCATCACAGCAGAATGCTTTTTGTACATAGCATCAAACTCTCTTCTTTGAGCCTCAGTCAGCTGATACCACATCCCGTCTGTTTCCTGAACCACCTGCATCAGGCTGCGCATCTTTCCTGCGCCAAACACATACCGACCGTCCTTCATCTGGATATAAGGTCTTGCATAGACACCGCTTTGCGCTCGGGTCGCGTTGTTCGTTGTGGTGGAATCGGGACTGATAATATTGTGCAACAATGTACTGCTGCCGGCATTTCCCTCCGCGCCGGGCGCAAAATCCGTAAACCAGGAACGGACGGCATCTTTCTGCATATACGCTTCATCCGGTGCTTTATTCAGCCGCAGCGCCACGCCGTAGTACTTTACCTGTGACGCCACCACCTCATCACCGCAGAATTTTGCGGTATAATAAATACCTGCTTCGCTGCACCGCAACGAGACAGCTGTCAGCTTCAAATAAACCCTGTGGTAAGAGATACCCGCATCCTCTGTAATCTGTAAATACCCATCTGCCGGGACCACATTGCCGGAAATCGCAGCTACCGTTCCATAACCAGTCCCATTTTCTACGGTATAGTCATCGGTCTGGCTGTCATAGACCCGAAGGGTATACCCCTCCTGCGCCGTAACTGTGCCGTTAATAGAAAAACCGTTTAAATCCATGCACATATCTTTATCCACCACAAGGGATTCTGATGTGTCCTGCAGGAGAGTCAGCATACTGTCAAATTCCGCATTTTCCATTGCCTCAGCAAGGCTGTCGTAATACATCATACCCGCAGATGTAAACAAACTGCAGACCCCTGTCTCTTCTGCTGTGGCTGTCATGGGATACACAGCACAGCTCATTACAATTGCAATTGTCAGCAATACCGCAAACGCACGCTTCATTTTCGTTCCTCCAAAATGGAATTATCCAGCAAAATCAATGCCGTTCATATTGTCCAAAACAAATTGCAGGAATATCTTCACACCCACAGCAAGACAATCTTCATCAATATTAAACTTGGGATTATGTACAGGATGACGCAACGCAGGATCTTTCATTTTACAGCCCAGATTAAACTGCACAGAAGGCTTTTTCCGGGACATAAAGGAAAAATCTTCGCCACCCATTCCCTGTTTCTTTACCAGCACATTATCCGCACCGATTACCTTCGCAGCAGCCTCGTCCACTTTCCTCTTCACGACGGGATGATTCAGAACATACGGCAAATGCTTATTGACCGTTACTTTCGCTGTGCCGTTGCTCATCGCTGCCACACCTTCCGCAATCTGACGGATCCGGGTCAATATCTTCTCGGTCACGTCATCGCTAAAGGTCCGGATGGTACAGAACATCTTGCAATAGTCGCAGATAACATTGTTGGTATGACCGCCGTTAAAGGCACCCACATTGAAGATTCTCGGTTCTTTCGCCTTGAATTCCTTGGCGATCATTGTTTCCATAGCCATATACGCCTGCACAGCCATAGCGATCGCATCATATCCGTTTTGCTGATCCGCAGCGTGGGAGTTCTTCCCAAAGAATTCCACGGTAACACCGGTGGAGTTGGCATTGCCGGGACCTTCGATGGTACGGATCGCACCTACGGGTGTATCGGGGTTTACGTGAAGTGCAACAGCACAGTCAATGTCATCCATAACACCATCTTCCACCATCAGCTGGCTACCGGGTTGGATATACTCTTCTGCCGGGGTGAACAAAAGCTTCACACGGCAGGTCAGTTCCCCCTCCCGTTTTTTCAGTTCCTTTGCGGTTGCCAACAGGATCGCTGTGTGAGCATCATGACCGCAGGCATACATCTGACCGGGATTTTTCGATGCATACGGCACATCGTTTTCCTCTTGGATGGGCAGCGCATCCATATCCGCGCGCAAGCCGATGGTAAATCCTTCACAATTGGGATTGATCGTGCCGACAATGCTGCTTTTGCCGAATTCTTCGGTGTAAGGGATGCCCATAGCATCCAGCTCACTGCGCACCAGTGCCAGAGTCTCGGGCAGGTCGAAGCCGATCTCCGGGTGCTGATGGATCTGACGGCGCATTTTTACCGCATAATCAAAAGTTGCTTGCTCAATCATACCGACCCCCCCATTCACAATTCTTCTATAATGGAATTGTACTCTTTTCCCTAAACTATGTCAAGAAATCTAATTATGAAAGCAAAAATTGTTATTCGACAAATTCCGGTTTATCGAGCGATTACAATTTTCGTTGTCATTGCGAACCAGTGACCGATGTCACTGGTGTGGCAATCTAAAAACCAAGTGTTACCAATAGATTGCCACGCCAGTTTGCGAACTGGCGTGGGGAGCGATGGGAGCGCCGCCAGTGGCGGAAGAAGCGACCAAAGCGAGTGGCAGCGGT
>JAZNRQ010000112.1:0-28790 GCA_045590735.1 Faecousia sp.
GGGTACGGGAAACAGCAAACAGAATGATGTCGCCCAGAGTGATGCCTGCATACTCACCGCCGGGAGCCTTCAGCATCTTGCGGTAGTTGAGGATATTGGTGGCATCGAAGCTGGTGTTGTGGGTCAGCTGAGCCATCGTGGACAGGCTGGTGTGCATAGACTTGGAAATTGCACGGCGGATACCGCTGAACTTCACATCCTCGTATGCAGCCTCAGGTGCAGCGGCCTTGGGAGCAGAGGTAACACCGGAGTCGATGAGCTTCTGCACATCACGCTCGATGATACGACCGTCGGGGCCGGTACCAACTGCCAGAGAAGCGTCCACACCGGCAGCCTTTGCCAGCTTGGCAGCTCTGGGAGAAACAGGTGCGCCGGGCACGATCTGTGCAGCAGGAGCAGCGGGAACTTCGGCAGCAGCAGGAGCTGCAGCCACCTCTTCCACAACTGCAGGTGCAGCACCGGGCTTCAGGCAATCGGTAGGCTCACCGTGGGGACCCACAGCACACACATTCTCCAGGCAGGGAACTTCGTCGCCTTCCTCAAAGAAGATTGCCAGCAGTTCGCCTTCCTCGGTGGACTCGCACTCGAAGGAAGCCTTATCGGTTTCATAAGTAAACAGAATGTCGCCAACCTTGATCTGGTCGCCGATCTGCTTGAGCCACTCACCAATGATGCAGCTTTCCACAGTAATACCGGCCTTGGGCATAATCACAGCCTTAGCCTTGGTATTGGCACAGACAGCAGCGGCAGCAGGTGCTGCAGCTGCAGCGGGAGCAGCAGCCTCAGCAGGTGCATCAGCAGCACTGCCGCCCTTCAGACCGGAAACATCCTCACCGGGATTGCCGATTGCACAGACGTTTACCAGGCAGGGCACTTCGTCACCTGCTTCAAAGAAAATGTCCAGCAGCGTACCTTCCGCCGTGGACTCACACTCAAAGGCAGCCTTGTCCGTCTCGTATGTAAACAGAACATCACCGATCTTGACCTGGTCGCCTACCTGCTTGACCCATTCACCGATAATACAGCTTTCCACAGTAATACCGGCCTTGGGCATGATGACAGCATTTGCCATGATAGATCCTCCTATTGGTTTTGTTATAGCCTGTTAATTATAACTTATCATAACACCTTTCGTCAATAGCCAATTCGCATAAAAAGAAGAATCCGGGGTGGCTTTCGTTGTACAAAAAGCCACCCCGGTAATATTTTTAGAGTATTTTCAGTTCCGTCTGCTTTGCAGCCTGCGCGATCGCATCCGGAACAGGCACATCAGAGATCATATAATCCACCTCAGAAAGCTGTGCGAATGTATAAGGCATCAGGCAGCTGAACTTTTCGTGACCGCACATTGCTACACTTGTCCGTGCCTTCTGAATGACCATCCGCTTGACCAGCATATCCCCTTCTGTACCGCAGGTCAAGCCTGCGTCCACAGAGCAGCCGGACACACCGATAAAGGCAAGATCAATATTGATCCCTTCCAACATTTGCAGAGTATTTCTCCCGGATAATGCCAGATTTTTCCGATTTATAGTGCCGCAGCAAAGCGTTACCACAGGATTATGCAGCCGACAAAGCTCCAGCGCAATACTGGGACCGGTAGTGACGATATTCAAACTGATGTCAGGCAGGATCTTGGCAAGGGCAAGATTGGTAGTACTGGCATCCAAAAATATGGATGTGTGGGGCTGGATCAATTCCAGTGCTTTCCGGGCAATGGCGGTTTTGCCTGCATTATTCTCCCGCATACGTACGTTAAATTCCGGATCACCTGTCAGACGGACAGATTTTGCACCACCCCGAAACTTAACCACAGCACCGCTGGCTTCCAAAGAATCCAGATCCCGATGGATCGTCATCAGCGACACATTGGGAAACAGTGCCTGCAGTTCCTTGATCGTAACTACATTTTTCTGCTCGATATATTCGCGCATTTGCTCCTGTCGTATACTGTACATAAGGCCTCCAAAATGTTAACATTATAACAATCTATCACAAATATAACATCCCACTGCACATTTTGTCAATGATATTTTATAAATCCACTGTTCAAATTGCTTTTGATGGTATATAATTGGTGTAACTTATCAAAGGAGTCCCTGTATGATCGACCGTTTACTGATTTATAAAAGCGAATGTGTTGACCCTTATTATAACATCGCCACCGAAAAGCATCTTTTGGAAACTGTAGCACCCGGCAGCTGTATTCTGTACCTTTGGCAGAATCAGAACACCGTGGTAATCGGTCGCAACCAAAATGCTTGGGCAGAATGCCGCACAGAGCTGCTTGCACAGGAAGGCGGCAAGCTTGCCCGTCGTCTTTCCGGTGGAGGAGCGGTGTTTCACGATTTGGGTAACTTGAATTTTACCTTCCTCATGTGCCGGGAGGATTATGATCTTGACCGACAGCTTCTTGTGATCCAGGAAGCTTGCAGCAGCTTAGGTCTGCAGGCGGTTCGTTCCGGGAGAAACGATCTGCTTGTACAGGAACAAAAATTTTCCGGCAATGCCTTTTATCATACAAAAGGCAAGGCTTACCATCACGGAACGCTTTTGATCCACGCAGATATGGAAAAGCTTTCCCGCTACCTCTCCCCTTCCAAGGCAAAGCTTGAGGCAAAGGGTGTCAGCTCCGTTCGCTCCCGGGTCGTTAACCTAAGCCATTTGGTGCCGGATCTGACCTGCGAAAAAATGGCACAGTGTATGGAAACCGCTTTTTGCCAGGTCTACGGCAAGGATGCTGACCATATTGTGTTAAGCAAGGAAGATCACAACCAAATTACCGCCACCGCAGAACACCTGCAGAGCTGGGATTGGTTATACGGTCCCAAACTCCCTTTCACACTTGCCTGTAATGACCGCTTCCCCTGGGGCAGCATCCGGCTGGAGCTGCAGGTAGAAGCAGGTCTCATTGCCGGTGTCACAGTATACACCGATGCAATGCAATGGGATCTTGCTGACTGTCTTTCTCACGCCCTCACCGGCTGCCGTTTTTCTGTAAAATCTATGTGTGACGCATTGCAGGCACACCCCGGACTGCAGGAAGTCGCACCGGATCTTTGCACGCTTTTAACCAAACAGGAGCTATAAATGAAAACAAAAACTACCCACACTCTATGGATCTGCATTGCTGTTGCCGTCTGTTCTCTGCTAATGGCTTTGGTCGACGGTTTATGGCAGCCTCAGTATCTGATCAAATCTGCCGTAAAGGCAAGCTTGTTTCTGCTGATCCCTCTGCTGCTTGCTTTCCCATTACAGTTAAAACTGGGTGATGCTTTTCGTCCGGAAAAATGGGCCTTGATTACCGGTCTGTGCCTTGGCAGTGCGACCTTCGGTATTCTTTTAGGGGCATATTCCCTTTTGGGTCAATATTTGGATCTGTCTGCCGTTCCTGCCGCACTGGCACAAAATGGTGGCATCACCAAAGATAATTTTCTGTTTGTTTCCCTGTATATTGCTTTTTGCAACTCTGTTCTGGAAGAATTCTTTTTCCGCAACTTTGCCTTTCTGGGACTTTGGAAAACACACGGAAAATGGCTGGCATTTCTCTTCAGTGCCGGGGCTTTTGCCCTATACCACGCCGGTATGCTGATCACAATGATTCCCTTCGGTCTTTTCTTGTTGGCACTTTTCGCCCTGTTCGGCTGTGGATTGCTTTTTAACGCGTTAAATTGTCGCAGCAAGCGGATTTGGGCTTCCTGGTTCGTACATATTGGTGCAAATCTTGCCATCAACCTGATCGGTATGCAGCTTTTAAAATAAGGAGAAACAACTATGGCAGACATATATTTGGTGTTTTCCTCTACACAATACCGTATCGGTAAAATGATTCGCCGGATCACCGGTGAATCCTACAATCACGCAAGCATTGCCCTTGATGCCAACCTCACCCGGATGTACAGTTTTGCCCGTCGGCATCACAGTACACCTTTTTACGGTGGTTTTGTTCGGGAATCCCTGTCACGATACTGTTTTAACGGTGTACCTGCTGATGTTTGTATCTGCAAACTGCCTGTTACACAAACGCAGTATGAATGGTTGGAGAACACACTACAGAAAATGGAAGAAAACAAAGAGCATTATCTTTACAACCATTTTTCTGCAGCTTATGCACTTTTCCACAAAAACTTACCTTTAGAGGATGCCTACACCTGTGTGGAATTTTCTGTAGCAATTTTATACCAATTGGGTTTTCCTGTGGATTGCACGAAATACTACTCAGTAGGTGATTTAAAAAGTCTCTTCGACAGCGAAACTATTTATACAGGGCCAATTCCTGCCGCTGCAGAAAAAGATCTGCAGTATTATAAACCCATAAAGCATCCTATTGCCGTCACCGTTTCTTCTTTCCGCAATTTGATGTGCAGACCGAAAATAAAACATACATAAAAATTGCTCCGGCTGCGTTTTTCGCTGCCGGAGCAATTTTTATTTACTTCAAGGAATTGATCAGTTCGTAGGATTCCCGGGTTAGCTGTTCAGCCGTTCCGCTTGCAAACTTAGCAGACATACCTTCATAGCTGCCGTATTCATAAGCATCCTCTGTAGGGAAATATGCTTCATAGCCATTGGTGGCGCATGAAGGAATCGTCAGGGTGTACAGGGAATTTTTCTTAACACCTCTGCCCATCTCTGTAAAGGGTTCACCGGGGAATCCGGCGAAAGCCACATCGCCAACACGAATGCCGCTGAGCACCAGTTCTCTGGTATCCGGTGCATCGATCATGCTCTCAATCCGTCGTGCCTGGGCATGCAAAGCAATTCGGAGCATACCTTTCACATCAGGCAGTGCATATTCAATACCGCCTTCACGGAAGCGATTCATGATCTCAATAGATTCGGGAATCTGATCAGGCGTACCCTTATTATTTCTGACTTCTACATACTTCTGTGCATAGTTGATCTCAGTGCCCTCCAAAGGCATTGCCAGATCGTAATTGGAGATCAATGCCATTGCAATCTTTCTGCCCATATAGCGGCTGCGCTTATAGCCGCCTCTGGGAATCCCATCGTCTTTTCCTAAACGTACATCAATGTGATTGGTATCGCCTTGTGTACCGTTAATGTACATACAGTGAGAATTGGGGACCAATTCCTCGTAGGTACTGCGGACAAAATAAGGGAAATCACCAGACATTTTGTTTCCGCTGATTACATCCGGGTGCACCTGGAAATTGGCGATACCAATTTCTTTTGCACCTTCACGCTTAATGATCAGCAGCTGTGCTTCCTCATCCGGCAAACCCAAAGGATGATCGATCTCCGGATTCTTCGCTCCCGGATTGGTGCGGCAGGAACCGTCCTTCATGCGGAACCGGCGTACATATGCTACATCCTCTACCCTTGCCCGAGTGTAAGACATCGTTGCAGGTGCCAGATCCTCAACTGCAAGCTTAGCAACATCGCACAATCTCTTTGCCATCCATTCGTAGTATGCATCGTTAGCACCCACATAAGTACTGGGTGCCAGGTGGGTATGGGTGCAGCAAATATGAATTGCATCCGCCTCAGTTTCCGCTGCTTCTGCAATTTGGGGACGCAGTACTTCAGTACGATCCATATTTAAGCCCAAATGGTCTACGCTCATAATAACTACGCGCTTTTCACCATTATCAAAGACCACAGCACTGGCAGTCAGAGGGTCTAATACACCGTCTGCGTGACGGACATGGGGATAACCTGCAAGGGTCGTTCCCAAGGGTGCTGTAATATCTACGCGGGCAAAACCTACTTTTAATTCACTCATAACTATCAACCTCTTAAAACTTTATTAGCAGCTGCACAAGCATCTGCACAATTTTTTCCATATCCTCTACAGGAATATATTCAAATCTACCGTGGAAATTCTCGCCACCGGTACACAGATTAGGACAAGGCAAACCCATATAGGAAAGTCTTGCACCATCTGTACCACCACGAACAGGAACGATCTTCGGCTGGATACCAACTGCATTCATTGCTTCTTTCGCCCGGTCAATGATATACATATGGGGCTCGATCTTTTCCCGCATATTGAAGTAGCTGTCACGCATTGTCAGTGTCACGGTGTTTTCACCGTGTTTTTCGTTCATAAATGCAACAGCTGCCGTGATCATCTGCTTTTTCTGCTGGAACTTTTCCATATCGTGATCCCGGATAATATAGCGCAAAACAGACTTTTCTTCATCGCCCTGCATATCTGTCAGGTGGAAAAATCCCTCATAGCCTTCGGTATTTTCGGGGCGCTGGTGTACCGGCAACAAGCTATTAAATTCCATAGCCAACAATTGGGAATTTACCATTTTGTTTTTTGCGCTGCCCGGGTGAATGTTAACACCGTGAAACTCCACTGCTGCACCGGCTGCATTGAAATTTTCGTATTCCAATTCGCCAATGGCACCACCGTCAACAGTATAAGCATAATCGGCTGCAAAGCCCTCTACATCAAACAGATCTGCACCTCTGCCGATCTCTTCGTCAGGTGTGAAGCCGAGGCGCAGCGTTGCGTGGGGTACATCCGATGCCATCAATGCCTGTGCGGCAGTCAGGATCTCTGCAATACCCGCCTTATCGTCTGCGCCCAACAGAGTAGTTCCGTCAGTAACAATCAAATGCTTGCCTACATTGGCAGAAAGGCTCTCAAATTCTGCCTGCTTCATAAAAAGTCCCGTTTCTGCATTGAGCAAAATATCTCCACCCTGATAGTGGACAACCCGGGGCTTTATATTTTTGCCGCTGTAGGAAGGCGCGGTATCCATATGTGCAATAAGACCGACTGTCGGCAAAGACGGATCACCGGGAACTGTACCGTAAATATAGCCGTGTTCATCCATACGGGCATCTTTAATACCCATTGCCAGCATTTCCTCTACCAGAGTTTTGCCGAAAGTGCGCTGGTTCTCGGTAGACGGACAATTTTCACAAAATTCATCCGACGTGGTTTCAAATGTTACATAGCGCAAAAAGCGCTCTGATACAGAACTCATAAACCCTCCAAGAAAGGAGGTGGAGTCACCTCCGCCTCTTGCTTCAAAATTACTTTGCTGCATTAACCAGCTCGGCGGTATCCTGTGCAATCATCAGCTCTTCGTTGGTGGGAACGACCCAAACCTGAACCTTGGAATCAGGAGCAGAGATCATCATTTCCTTACCACGCTTGCTGTTCAGTTCAGGATCGATCTTAACACCCAAGAAGCTCAGGTACTCACAAACTGCAGCGCGGACAGCGCAATCGTTTTCGCCAACACCAGCGGTAAAGGTCAAAACATCAATGCCGTTCAGTGCTGCAGCGTAAGCGCCAACATACTTGGCAACTTCGTAGCAGAACTTATCGCGGGCCAAAGCGCAATCCTCGTTACCGTTCTTTGCGCCGTCTTCCAGATCACGGAAGTCGGAAGAAACACCGGAAATAGCCAGCATACCGGACTTCTTGTTCAGCATATTCAGGCACTCGTCAACGCTCATACCGTACTTATTGCAGATGAACTGTACAACCGCTGCGTCGATATCACCGGAACGGGTACCCATAGGAACACCTGCCAGAGGGGTCAGACCCATCGTGGTATCCTGGCACTTGCCGTCCTTAACTGCGGACATAGAAGAACCGTTACCCAGATGGCAGTTGACCATCTTGAATTCCTTCTTGCCAACCAGCTCAGCGGTGCGGCGGGCAACATACTTGTGGCTGGTGCCGTGGAAGCCGTAGCGGCGGATAGAATCGTTCTCATAGTACTCGGTGGGAATGGCATAACGGTATGCCTTGGGAGGCATAGTCATGTGGAAAGCGGTATCAAACACGGCAACCTGGGGCGTGCTGGGCATTACCTTCTGGCAAGCCTCGATACCCATCAGGTTTGCAGGATTGTGAAGGGGTCCCAGAGGGATGCACTTCTTAATAGCGGTGATGACCTCATCATTGATAATGCAGGAATCAAAGAACTCCATACCGCCGTGCAGCACACGGTGACCCACAGCATCGATCTCCTCAACGGACTTAATAACACCGTCAACGGGGTCAACCAGGATGTCCAAAGTAGCGGCAATGGCTTCGGAATGGGTGGGCATAGGAATGTCCTTAACAACCTTGTTCTCGCCGACCTTGTGGTTCAGGCGGCCGTCAATACCGATACGCTCGCACAGACCCTTAGCAGAAACCTCACCGGTCTCAGGGTTCATCAGCTGATACTTAAGAGAAGAGCTGCCGGCATTGATGATCAAAATGTTCATTGGAATCTTCCTCCTAAAATAAATTGATTTTCTGTGGATTTATGATAAGATAACCATAGATATGCCTATTCTATAATAAATTGCACGATTTAGCAAGACCCGAAATGGAAATAATTTCTGAAATGGAGGTGGTTCTGTGGCGATAACCGCCATTATTTGTGAATACAACCCTTTTCACCTGGGTCATAAGAAACAATTGGATGCGATCCGGGCAGCAAATCCCGACGGCAGTACTGTATGTCTGATGAGCGGAAATTTTGTACAACGTGGTGCACCGGCAATCTTTGATAAAATCAGCCGTGCCCGGGCAGCGGTTGCCGGTGGTGCGGATCTGGTGTTGGAATTGCCCGTCACTTATGCGCTGCGTTCCGCAGAAGGGTTTGCCTCCGGTGGTGTAGAAATACTTTCCCGATTTTGCGATGAATTATGCTTCGGCGCGGAAAATGCAGTTCCCTCCCAACTGATGCAGCTGGCTGCGGCTTTGGACAAAGAAGCATTTTCTTTGCACTTGAGAGAAGAATTGGACCGGGGACTCTCCTTCCCCACTGCACGGCAGGCAGCTCTGACCCAGATGGGTTTGGACGCTTCCCTCCTGTCGCTGCCTAACAACATTTTGGCGGTAGAATACTGCAAAGCAATCCTGCGGCAAAACACTTCCATGAAGCCCCGGGTGATCCACCGGCAAGGCGGGTATCACGATACCGCACCGGATCCGGAGAACCCCTCCGCTACCGCACTGCGCAGCCGGATCGAAGAAAATGCACCCTGGGAGACCTTTGTCCCGGATGCCGGTTGCTTTGAAAACGCAGCGGTACACACTTTGGGATATGGAGAAAAAGCCATTTTATACCGAATGCGCACTATGACGGAAGAAGAATTTTCCCACATTCCTTTCGGCTCCGAGGGGCTTTGGCGCAAGCTGATGCACGCAGCAAAAAGTGCCGCCTCTCTGGAGGAAATCATTACCGAAACAAAATCCAAGCGGTATACCCGTACCCGGATCGACCGGATGGTTATGTGTGCCTTTTTGGGTATTACGGAACAAATGCTTACCGAATCCGTTCCTTATGTCCGGGTACTGGCATTCAATGATAAAGGTCGGCAAATTTTGAAG
Organism: Faecousia sp.; assembly: GCA_045590735.1. Lineage (GTDB taxonomy): Bacteria > Bacillota > Clostridia > Oscillospirales > Oscillospiraceae > Faecousia. The sequence goes on from JAZNRQ010000112.1 coordinate 9,320, forward strand.
CAGGCACGAAATAAAGGCAATTTTGTTAATATCGGTGAAAAGCAAGCAGATGTTTATCAAGAATTGGAAGATCGGTGCGATCTTCTTTACGGTCTGTTTTCCAATACATCGGAAAAAACAGAAGAATACAGAGTATACTATCATAAATAGCAAAACCGGCGGTTTTACCGCCGGTTCATTTTATTTAAGGGATGCAATAAACTTTGTACGAACGGAGCCTTCCTGAACCCCGGGCATTTCGATTGTTTTGATCTGCAAACGTCCCTCTTTTTGCAAGTCATAAAGGATCATATAATCCAGCGCCGATTCCGGAGGGCAATCACCGCCGGTGATCATAGGCCGCAGCAGTCTGTCGATCTGGTCGTGATCCATATCCCCTTCTTCCAACGCTGTCACTACCGCATCATAGCAATCCCGGTACACCTTCGGTGTCAACGGTGCTACCGTACAGGGCGGCTTTTTAAAAGGTTTCACCACATAATGATCCTTGAATACCTGTCCGGTAGACAGAGGGTTCAAAAGCGCAATATCCCGTGCATCCTCCGGGAACACCATCGGAGTCGTTGCCATATAAATACCGTGCCCAGCAATGCCCACAAACATAGGGTAATTTATTCGGGCGAAGGAAATCCGATCCGGTTGGTCAGCATGGACCGCAAGACCCACAATCTCACCAGGTCTGTCACAGTAGGTCTTTTCCATTGCCTCCATAACGGTCATACCGCCATCCACATAACGGGTGATATTTTGACATTTTAAATCACTGCTATGGACCTTTGCTCCATCGGGCAGCTGCTTAAAATCCCCTTCTATACGGGTAACACAAGGATATCCCAGTTGCTCCAATTGTGCATACATTTCACGCAATTGACTGACCGCCCGGTCCCGAAAAATGCCGTTGCAGCCATTTGCAAGGTAGGCAAGTTTTCCGCCCTTGCCGACAAATGGATGCGCCCAAAGATCCCCCTCGGTGCCTTTGGACCGACCGTGAATAATCCCCACAGTACCCGGCAACTTGGCGATATTGGTTTTCTGCAAAAGTGTTTCCAGATTGCATGCGGCTTTTTCTACATAAAGTTTTCCGTTATGGACCGTGGCGATGCCGGTATAGTAGCCGGAGTCCCAGCCTTCCTGCTTGCGAAGCATTTCCACAATGATCGGGGCGGCCTGTTTGGTTCCCACATAACCTGCTATATTACACATCAAAATCACCTCATTTCAAGTATAGCAAACAGCAAATTCCTTGTCTATCGATATCTTGGCAATTTTTTTCGAATCCTTGGCATCCTCAAATTCCGGTTTATAGAGCGATTACAATTTTTGTTGTCATTGCGAACCAGTGACCGATGTCACTGGTGTGGCAATCTCAAAAACCAAGTTGTAACAATAGATTCCCACGCCAGTTTGCGAACTGGCTCGGAATGACAATTGGGTTATGCGAGTTTGGAAACAGCTCGAGAAATTGGAATTTAATTTACAAGCAGGAAGCGCTGTCTTGTGAAAGACAGCGCTTCGGTTTTATTCAGCTGTGACAGACAAAGGATGATTCAGCGTCCAGTTGACTGACTTGATCAACACTTGCTTATGCTCTTCAGTAAGCGTAATGTCGCCAAGCTTCTTGTTTCGACCATTCCATGGCGCACGATTCTGCCACAAAATGGTATCTATATTCACCTCAGTCAAGCCTTCCGGTTTAAGCAACTGACAGTACATATTATACGCAACGATCAGACGGGCGTAGTCAGAAATGTGGGTATAGTCACGATATAGGTCAAAGGTCTGGGTTTCCTCATACTGGGGTACTCCCAGCACCTCACCGGCATACTGGACAGGCGTTGCATTGAACATAATCATATGGAACTTTTCGTGACCGATCAGGTACTTTTTGGTCAGCTCAACCAGTTTATTGTAGTGGTTCACATGATCAAAGCCATAGTCCTGGGTATAGGTACCCTTAAAGGTCGCTGTTGCCTGCTGGCGGGTGCTGTCAGTATAGAATCGTTCATCCGTGGGGCTTGCCCAGGTCATATCGTACAGAAGCTTGGGGTTATGGCCCACATGCTCCATGATATAATCCGCAAACCAATCCACCATGCCCTGGGACATCTTGGATTCCAAGCCCAGATGGCGGCTGGATTCATTCATCATGATATAGTCCCAGTTCTCGGTCAGCAAACCATGGGAAAGGGTTTCCTCTGTGGTGAGTGTTTCCCAGAAACCACCGGTATTGACCTGATAGTGATACACCGGACTATCGTTCTTGGCAGCCTGGATATGCTCTGTCAGCGCATAGGACTGATACATTTCCACAATAACATATTCCTGCTCCGGCATCTCCGCACTCAGAACCATCGGCAGCTGCCAGATCGCATCCTGCCCATGGCTGTTACTGATGTTCAGAATCTTCAGAACACCATCCTTGGAGGTATCCTGATATGCCTGTATGTTCATAACATCCCAAGTATCCAGTATGGACGGAAATCTTTCGTAAATGGTATATGCTGAATCCCGCTGGGAGATATTCAGATCATACCATTTCTCGTTGACCAGCTGGATTTGCTCCTTGAAGCTGCGATTTGCCGTGTCACCAAAGACCAAAGTGCCATCGGTCAATTCCATATAAGCTCTGCCATAAATAGGCATTTTAGAATATACATTGTTGACAAAATCGCTCCGCTCGGTCTTGAAGATATTTTTCAGTAAAGTGCTGGTTGCATCCGTATCCATACCGCCTGCTTCAAAGCCGGTATAGCGGGTAGCCTTGCACCGCGTATCAAAATTGTCTGCGGTAGGCTCGCCCCACAGGCTCAGTACTACACCGTATGCAGCCACATACTGCTCCACGATCTCATCACCGCCGAATGCACACTTGTAGTAAACGCCACCCTGCTCACCGCGAAGGGTCATAGCCGTCAGCTTAAGACCCATACAGTGGAAGGTGATCTCTCCGTTTTCGGTATGCATCAGGTACGGATTCGCCACAAGGCCGGTTCCCTGGGGAATGCCGGCAACATTGCCGCTAACATCGGTCAGCTTACCGTATACGCCATCTCCAATGGTATAGTCATCGGTTGCCGCATCCAGGCAGTAGAGGGTCTTGCCCTCGGTGACCTGCACCTTGCCGGTAATGCTGCGACCGTTCAGGTCCAGATAGGTATCTGCGTCCACCGTAACTGTATAGGAAACGTTTTCGTTCAGCCGGATCAGATTACCGTTTGCATTGGCTACCGCTTCATTTAAATCGTTGTAGCTTGTAACCTTCTCGCCGTCAATCACAACCGCTGTTGCGTTGGGATTCACTTTGGTAAGGACCGGACCTTCTTCAGAACCGACCACATAGAAGCCTTCCGCAGTATGGGTGATCTTCGCGTTGGAAATATCTGTATTTTCGGTAGCCTTACTGACTACATCGCCTTCCACCGGCGCAGTATTGCCGTTAATTTTAAGGGTGCCGGTGTATGTACCGCTGATAGTCAGGGAGTCTGCAGGTTTTGCCAGGTCAAACCAGATCTCATCGATCTGAGCATCATTTGCAACAACCACCTGCTCCGTCTTGTTGGATACAAACACACAATCACCGCGTCCAACACCTTCCAAGGCTTCGCCGCCGATTACCTTACCGCCACGAAGTGCCAAATTACCGTAGCTGTAAACCGCAATGGCAGCGCCGCAACCATCCATAGTATCATTGATGTAAGAACCCGTATCCGCTACCAACTGGCACTGGCTGGCATCCACACAACCGCCGTACATATTAAACACCGAGGTAGCCTTACTGGTTCCGCTAACACCAATAACACCGCCCAATGTGGTGATGGATTTCGCACCGGTGATGTACTTAAGGGTACCGCCATAGAGGTTAAAGACGCCTCCACCGCTGACAGTTGCTAAACCGCCACCTGCGTTGTTACTACCGGCATTGGTGACAACCTGTCCGCCACCCTTAGAGTCCATCACACTCAGCAGCGGGTTCGCATATTGCGCACCGCTGATCAGCAGCGAGCGCATATTGGACTGGATCGTATGTCCATTCAGATCCAGGCAAACTTCGCCCTTAATGATTTTCTGAGCACTGCCGGAAATGTCTTCCTTCAGATAGTAGTGACCGGTTGCCACTTCACTAAGGGTCTTGTGATCGGCTGTTGTCCAAGCCGTCCACTCCACTTCCGTCTTACAGTATTCACAGTATTCGATTCTTGCGCCGGTGGGTTCTGTACCGGCTACGCCATCGGGCGTAGGATTCTGGGTCAAAACAAGTCCGGCAACCGTAACATCTACGAAGTAGCTATCTGCGGTATAGGTAACCTTTCCGCCAGAAATATCTGCATTGGCAGTAACCTTACCGATCACAACGCCTTCACCTTGATTTACTTTTGCGCTCAGCTGCGCAGTACCGGTATAGATACCGCTGACAGTGAGAGATGCAGAGGGATCTTCATCGAACCAGATATCGTCCACCTGAGCAGCCTTTGCAATAACCACTTTATCTGCCGTGCTATTGATATAGACGCAGTCGCCACGACCTTCCTCCAGCTCCGCCTTACCGGCAACGACCTGACCGCCACGAAGATTCAGCTTACTGCCACCATATACAGCAATGGCAGCACCACAGCCGTCTTTGTTGCCGCTTACACTATTTTTGGTATCCTTCACCATCTGGCATTGGCTGGCATCCACGCAGCCACCGTACATATTAAATGTACCGACACCTGATGTGGAATCACCGGAAGCACAGACAACACCACCAACGGTAGCAATAGAACCTTCTCCGGAAATATACTGCAATGTGCCGCCATAAAGATTAAACACACCGCCATAGCTTGCGGTAACCGTACCGCCGGATGCGTTATTCGTTCCGGGATTGCTGATTACATAACCGCCACCTTTGGAGTCCATCACATTGAAGATGGGCGTACTGTACTGTTTACCACTGGAAAGCAGCGCACGACCGGCAGACTGGAGGGTATGTCCGTTCAAATCCAAACACACGGTACCCTTTGCGATCTTTTGGGTGCTTCCGTAGATGTCCTCTGTCAGGTAGTAGTGACCGGTTTCCACAGAGCTGAGACCTTTATTCGCAGTTGTCCAGGCCGTCCACTCCACTTCCTTTTGGCAATATTCGCAGTATTCTACTCTGGCAGTTGCCGCAGATACCGAAAATGCGACACAGCTCACAAGCAGAGCCAAAACGGATAAGAAAGTGATGTACTTTTTCATAACTTAATTCCTTTCTTTTACAGGTATCGTAAAGGGATCTTTCAGCGTTTCATTGACAGATTCCATTATAATGTCTTTATGTCGTTGGGTGATTTCTTCATCGCCAAGATTCTGCTGCCGATAAGTGGCGCGCCACCGGGCAGGAATCACATCCACCTTCACATTGGTCAGTTCCTTAATATCAAACATCTGGCAGTACCATTGGTAAGCTACCATCAATCTGACAAAATCAGAAATATGGGTGTAGTCCCGATACAGGTCCAATTTCTGTTCCGGATCGTACTGAGGCACGCCAAGCACCTCGCCGGCATACTGGACAGGCTTGGCACCGTAAATGATCTTGTAGAACCCCTTATGCCCTACCAAATACTTCTTTGTCATCTCCACCAGCTTATTATAGTGGTTTATATGGTCATAACCATAGTTTTCGGTATAGATGCCGCGAAAGTAGATCGTGGGTCGCTGACGATTTTCGTCAGTATAGAAACGGTTGTCGGTAGGGTTTGCCCAGGTCATATTATACAAGAGGATCGGTTCATAATCGATATTTTCCAAAATGTAGCTGCGGAACCAATCCACCATACCCTGGCTCATTTTTTCCTCCAGCCCCAAGTGACGGCTGGATTCATTGAACATAATAATGTCCCACCGCTGGGCCTGCAATGCCTCTTTGATGGACACCCCGGGGGTTCTTGTCCACATATCACCTTCGCTGGTAAAATAAATGTGACCTGCTTCATCGTTTTTCGCTGCCTGAATATGCTCCGTCAATGCATAGGCCTGATACAATTCCGCAACAAAAAAATCCTGCTCCGGCAGCTCCGTCTTCAGCACCAGGGGTAAAAGCCAAACAGAATCCTGTCCGTGGCTGTTGCTAATGTTCAGAATATTCAAAATATTCTTCACCTCACCCATCGTACTTTTCTAATGCTATTATAACAAAACCGATTAATAGCAGAATTGCATATCCGCTTTTTTACATTGCATTTTTTCTTGATTATTGCATTATATTCAAAAATGTGCTATACTGACCGTGAGGTGAGAAAAATGTCAAACCTGATCACGCTGGCACACTATAATGCGGAAACTGCGCAGTACTATGCCTATGAATGCGCAAACAGCCAAACATCCCAAATACCGCATTATCACGACTATTATCAGATTGGGCTGATCACTGCCGGTGAAGCCCTCCATAGTCAAGGCGGAGATTCCGTGAACCTGCATCCGGGAGATGTGTTCATCGTACCACCAGGATTTGTACATAAGTTGCGTTTTCTTACCGCGCAAACCCGAATGTTCACGCTGGCATTTTCCGATGCGCTTTTCCGCGGTGATTTTCTCCAATCCAACGCCGCCCGATTTTTGAAAGAATTGCAATCCAATCACGATACCGGTTCTGTCCATTTATCACTGACTCCCAATAACACCCAGCGGCAACAACTTCAGGTATTACTGGGTTGCCTAAAGGAAAAAGATTGCGCTTCTCCGGAATTATCCGCAATCCCCAGTATCATCGGTGCTGTTATTTACATTCTCGCACAATGCTACTACAGCAATGCAGATATTAAGCGGCAGCCCTGGAACACTGCTGACGATGCGCAGTTACTGCGCCGCTGTCTCGTATATGTGGATACCCACTATACCCAACCTTTAAATCCCGATTCACTTGCAAAACAATTCGGGCTTTCCCGTTCGGTGCTGTGCAGTGCCTTTCAGCAGCACACTGGCTTGCCGCTGCACAAATATATCTCCCAAAAGCGAATCCACCGGGCGCAGATTTTGATTCGAACACAGGAGCATATTCCGCTTTCAGATATTGCTGCAGCTGTTGGCTATGAAGACAGTTCCACCTTCTATCGAAATTTTGTACGCATAGCAGGCATTTCTCCTGCAAAATACCGGGAACTGTGCAACAAAGGCTAAGAAAGGGGCTGCAAAAAGTTGAATATTCATACGGAACATACATCAGGAGCTTGCCTCCCTCTTTGAGGGAGGTGGCTTTGCCTTTAGGCAAAGACGGGGGGAGTGTCGCATCGTAAGATAGGACACTCCCCCAGTCTTTTTGCTACGCAAAAATCCAGCCCCCTCAGAGAGGGGGCCGAGACTGCGTGCATCATCTTTGGATGAATATTTAATTTTTAAGCCTCTTATTTACGGTTTGCTACACCTTCGCGCACCAACGCACGCTTTAATCTGGCTTTGGCAAGGATCAATTCTGTTTCAGAGGAATCCTTGCTTTGCAACACCTGCTGTGCCCTTTCCTCTGAGGCCTTGGCCCGGGCCACATCAATATCCTGCGCCCATTCAAATGTCGTAGGGAGCAGTGTCACCTTTCCGTCCACCACCGATACCATACCGCCAATACAGGCTCCACGGCGCTTCTCACCGTTTACCACCACTGTAGCTTCTCCCATACCAAGTGGTGCTAGATAATTGATATGGCCTGCCAGAATACCGGTATCGCCGCTGGTGGTACGGACCACCAGTTCCTCCGCTTCTCCTTCAAAACAGACACCGTCCGGTGTGACGATCTTCAGCTGAAAAGCAGTCATTTCTGCTCACCTCTGAATTTCTCCACCACCTCATCGATAGAGCCTGCATACAAGAAGTAGGATTCGGGGATCTCGTCGTGCTTGCCTTCAATGATTTCCTTGAAGCCGCGGATCGTTTCCTTTAGGGGTACGTACTTACCCTTGTAGCCGGTAAACTGTTCTGCAACCTCAAAGGGCTGAGACAGGAAACGCTGCACTTTACGTGCACGGCCAACTGTCAGCTTATCTTCTTCGGAAAGCTCATCCATACCCATAATAGCAATGATATCCTGCAGTTCTTTATACCGCTGCAGAATTCTCTGCACCGCCCGGGCAGTTTCGTAATGTTCCATACCCACCACATCCGGTGAAAGGATCCGGGAAGTGGAATCCAGCGGATCAACGGCCGGATAAATGCCCAAAGACGCAATACCACGGTCCAAAACAGTCGTGGCATCCAAGTGGGCAAAGGTGGTTGCCGGTGCCGGGTCTGTCAGATCGTCGGCAGGCACATAAACTGCCTGGACAGAGGTGATAGAACCGTTCTTTGTGGAGGTGATACGCTCCTGCAGCGCACCCATTTCCGTTGCCAGAGTAGGCTGATAACCAACCGCGGAGGGCATACGGCCCAGCAGTGCGGAAACCTCGGATCCTGCCTGTGTAAAACGGTAAATATTATCAATGAACAGAAGAACATCCTGGTGCTTTACATCACGGAAATACTCTGCCATCGTCAAACCGGAAAGTCCCACACCCATACGGGCTCCGGGAGGTTCGTTCATCTGACCGTAAACCATGGCGGTTTTATTGATAACACCGGATTCGTTCATCTCACGGTACAAGTCATTACCCTCACGGGTACGCTCACCGACGCCGGTAAACACGGAAATACCACCGTGTGCCTTTGCCACATTGTTGATCAGCTCCATAATTAGAACTGTCTTACCCACACCTGCACCACCGAACAGACCGATCTTACCGCCCTTGGAATAGGGGCAGATCAGATCCACCACCTTAATACCGGTTTCCAAGATCTCTGTAGCAGATTCCTGTTCATCGTAATCCGGTGCGTTTCGGTGGATAGGCCACCGCTCTGTATCGGTCAGCTGTGGCTTTCCGTCAATGGTCTGACCCAACAGATTAAACACTCTTCCCAGGCAGTCCTCACCTACCGGAACGCTGATTGCCGCACCGGTATCCACTGCTTCCACACCGCGCTGCAAGCCATCGGTGGAGCTCATCGCAATGCAACGCACCACATTGTCACCAATATGCTGCGCAACCTCTGCCGTGAGAGGTGTGCCCTGGTTGGAAATTTCGATCGCATTCAAAAGGTCCGGCAGCTTTCCTTCCGGAAACCGGATATCCAAAACAGGACCCATAATTTGGATCACTGTACCAATATTTTTTCCCATAGTATAAACTCCTTACTGAGATCCTGCCACGATTTCTGTAATTTCTTGAGTAATCGCCGCCTGCCGCGCCCGGTTAAATTCAAGGCTTAGCTGGCTGATCATTTCATCGGCATTTTGGGTGGCAGAATCCATTGCTGTCCGCCGTGCCGCCTGCTCCGAAGCCCGGCTTTCGCACAGCGCACCGTAAAGCACACCGCCCAGGTATTCCGGGATGATGGTATCAAACACCTGCTCACTATCCGGTTCATAGACAATATCCGTCGGCTGCTCCACCTGGTCTGTCTTCTGTCGGATCAGCGGCAAGAGCCGAAGGCTGGAAGGGGTTTGCGAAAGTACAGAAACATAGTTCGTATAGGTCACATAGATCTCACTGTAGGTTCCTGATGCAAAGGCTTTACAAAGTTGTTTTGCAATCGTAAAGCAGTCGCCCATCGTAACAGAAGCCGCTTCCCTGGAATGTTCCAGCAAGCAGGGAATGTTCCTGGCCTGAAAAAACTCCACCGTTTTTTTACCAATTGGCAGCACCGTGGCATTTTTACCTTCCATATCTGCCAGTGCCAGCTTCATCACATTGCTGTTATAGCCGCCTGCCAGGCCACGGTCACCGGCGATCACCACATACAGTGGATTTTCGCCTTTTCCCGGCTGCAAATATACAGAGGACATTTCCCGGTTTGCATTTGCAATATCGTGGATCGTCCCATAAATGGTTTCAAAATAAGGACGGGAAGCAAGCACCTGTGCCTGTGCACGACGCAGCTTGGAGGATGCCACCATCTCCATAGCCTTGGTGATCTGGCGGGTCGCCTCCATACTGCGAATACGGTTTTTAATTGCTTTTGTAGAAACGCCGGCCATAGCTTTCCCTCCTCTCTCAGAATTCCTTGAGAAGCTCTGTCAATGCAGCTTTCAGCATTTCTTCTGTGTCGCTTTCCAGCTTGCCGGTAGTACGGATCTTGGTCAGCATACCTTCATAACGGTTATCCAAAAACTCCCGCATACGCAGTTCAAATTCCGGGATCTTACCAACCGCAACATCCTTCAAATATCCGTTAACCACCGCGTAGATGATACACACCTGATGTGCAACTTCTACCGGTGCCTTATTTTTCTGCTTCAGAACCTCCACGATCCGTTCGCCCAAAGCCAGACGCGCCTTTGTATCTGCATCCAGATCGGAACCGAACTGAGCAAAGCTCTGCAGTTCCCGGTACTGGGAATAGAGCAGCTTCAAAGAGCCCGCAACCTTCTTCATTGCCTTGATCTGTGCCGCACCGCCCACACGGGACACGGAAATACCGGGGTTCACCGCAGGCATAACACCGGCATTGAACAGTTCTGTTTCCAGGAATATCTGTCCATCGGTAATAGAGATCACATTGGTTGGGATGTAGGCAGAGACATCGCCTGCCTGGGTCTCAATGATCGGCAGCGCCGTTAAGCTGCCGCCACCCTTTTCCTGAGACATATGGGCAGCCCGCTCCAAAAGACGGCTGTGAAGATAAAACACATCTCCGGGGTACGCTTCCCGTCCGGGAGGTCTGCGGATCAACAAGGAAATGGCACGGTATGCTACTGCGTGCTTACTCAGATCATCATAGATCACCAGCACATCCTTGCCCTGATGCATAAAGTATTCACCCATTGTGCATCCGGTATAGGGCGCAATATACTGCATCGGTGCCAATTCGGATGCAGTAGCGGAAACAACGATGGTATAATCCATAGCACCGCCAATGGTCAGATCCTCCACGATCTGTGCCACAGTGGAACGCTTCTGTCCGATAGCCACATAGATACAGATCACATCTTTCCCCTTCTGGTTCAAAATGGTATCCGTGGCGATGGTAGTCTTACCGGTTTGCCTGTCACCGATGATCAGCTCACGCTGACCTTTGCCGATGGGGATCATAGAGTCGATGGCTTTAATGCCGGTCTGCAGCGGTTCATTAACCGGTTCACGGTCGATGATACCCGATGCAGGGGTTTCGATAGGACGGTATTCCGCCGCTGTAACAGCACCCTTACCGTCAATAGGCTCGCCCAATGCGTTTATAACACGGCCAATCAAATTTTCACCTACCGGTACGGATACCACCTTACCGGTGCGCTTAACGGTATCGCCTTCTTTGACACCGTTATCTGTACCGAGAATAACGATAGAAACCGTATCCTCTTCCAAATTCTGCGCCATACCAAAAGCACCGTTGGGAAATTCCACCAACTCGCCTGCCATACACTTATCCAGACCGGATGCCTTTGCAATGCCGTCGCCAACCAGTATTACCACACCGGTTTCACTGGTCTGGAGCGCAGCTTCATAATTTTTAATTCTCTCACGAATAATCTTTGTGATTTCTTCGGGTCTTAATTCCATAGTTTCCCTACTTTCAAAGTACGGTATTATTCAGTTGCCCGCGCAGGGCATCCAAACGGCTCTTCACCGTCCCGTCTACACGCTTGCCGTCATAGTCCAGGCGCACACCGCCCATACAGGCAGGGTCCACCCAATTTTTCAGCTCTACGGTCTTGCCGGTAACGGTCTGCAGCTTATGGCACAATTTTTCTTCCTGCTGCGGTGTAATGGCCACTGCGGTCACCACCTGCACACACAGGATACCGTTATCGTCATTATATTGCTGCCGATATTGGCGGACTATCTGAGAAAAGTGACGAATATGTCCCTTTTCCGTCAGTAATTTCAAAAAATTCAGTACATAGGGATGTACCTTTTCCCGAAAACTCTCGTCCAAGATCCGACAACGCTCTGCCTTACTTAGATTTGGTGCTGCCAGCAGACGCAAAAAGTCCGGTTCACCGGCAAACGCTTTCTCCAGCACTTCCAGCTGCTGCAGTATCTCTTGGGTGTTGCTTTCTTCCTTCGCCAGGCTGTACAGTGCCTGAGCATAGCCCGCTGCATACTGCATCATACGCCTTCACCCAATTCTTCGATAAACTTGTCCACCAGCCGGGTTTGCTGTGCAGCATCCAGATTTTGCTCCACGACCTTGCCGGCAATATCCACTGCCAAGCCTGCGATCTCGTTCTTCGCATCGTTGATCGCTTTTTTCTTCTCCCGGTCAATGTCTGCCTGGGCCTTACGGCGAATGGCATCCGCCTCGGCATTTGCCTGACGGAGGATCTCCTCTTCCCGCTTTTGCCCCCGTGCCACAGCTTCCTTCACTATCTGTTCTCCGGTCTGCCGGGCGGCAGCAAGCTTGTCTTCGTACTCACCACGCATTTGAGATGCCTGCTGCTTATCCTGATCTGCAGATGCGTACATGTCGTCGATTTCCTGTTGACGGTCCGCAATCATTTTCATCACAGGCTTAAACAGGAACTTCTTCAGCACCAAAAACAGTACGACCGTATTGGCCAGCGTGAACAGTGCGGTAAACACGTTAATGTTCAAAAACTCTCCCGGTCCCACAGTTCATGCTCCTTTCATTATTGCTCGATTGGATTACAGAGCAAACAGAATCAGCAGAGCAATAACCAAGGAATAAATACCGGTTGTTTCGGTAATTGCGCAGCCCAGAATCATATTGGTACGCAGGTTACCTGCAGCCTCCGGCTGCCGTGCCATACCTTCCAGTGCCTTACCTACTGCATTACCTTCACCGATTGCAGGGCCAATAGCGCCAATACCCATACACAGGCCTGCGCCCAGTGCTTTTGCTGCAAGAACAATCGCCTGATCCATAATAATTTCCTCCGTTTTGTAAATATAAATTGTTAATTGGATTGGTTTGCTTCAGGGGGTGGGCAGACACCGGCAATATACACCATACTCAAAAGGCTGAATACGAATGCCTGCACAAATCCGGAAAACAAATCAAAATAAATACTCAATACAGCCGGAACGCCCAACTGTAAAATGGGGATTTGAACACCACCCAGCAGGTTAAGCCGGGTCAAAAGTCCCAAAATACCGATAACCGCCAAAGCGATTCCGGGAATTTTCATCAGAAGCTTTCTTTTCCAAAAGCCTACTGCGGCCAGACCGAATCCTGCCGCAATCAAGATGGCAGGAAACAGCACCGTGCCGGACAGAATTCCGATCAGCACATTGGACGCCAATGCCAATGCGGTATAAATGATCATCGTGATGATACTGCCGCCTGCCACATTGCCAAAGTGACGAAATGCCATTGCCACAGGCTGTGCAATCTCAGAAATAATGTTCATCGGTGTCATCACCACGATTGGCTCAGTAAAGCCCTTCAGCCATCCCAAAAAGCCATTGCGCTTAATGGATTGATACCAGATGATCACGCTGGTCATCACCGACCAGGTAAGCACCACCGCCAGATCTGCCGTGGTAGAACGGAGAAAACCGGTCATACCGATAAGACTTCCCACTATAGATGACAGGAAAATCGTACCGATATAAGGCACCCAGCCAATATTGTGCTGCCCCATCGTATCGGTGACAAGACCGATCAACATACCTACACCTTTTTCCGTCAGAACCTGCAGCTTTCCGGGCCGTTTCTTTAGCCCCCGTCCCAAAAGGACACCTGCAACCGCTAAAAGAACCGTTACGATAAACACGGAAAGAATGGTCTCGGTAATAATGACAGGGCCGCTTTCATATAGCGTTTTCGCGCCTTTTACTTCAATCCCTTCCACTTACATCCTTCTTTCCAAAAAACTCTGCCAGCATCAAAATCGGACGGGTAAATGCCAGCGGCAAAACCAATGCGATCACATTGGCGCCCAACTTGATACCCAGCACCAGGCAAATGCCCATACAGATCAGCCGGACAAACGACGAAATCTGCACCATTCTTTTCCCTTGCTCTACCTGGCCTCTTTCCGCCCGATCCGCCGCCAAAGACACCGTAACTGCCATAAAAAAGTGGTTAGCGATCATTACAGCACTGCCGATCAATGCGCTAATCAGTACATTGATGCTAAAATATCCCAATGCCGCAAAGACGCCCACCATAATCGCAGAACAGATCAGCTCTCCCACTGCGATCACAGCAGTTTGTTTCCATACAATTTTTCGGGAATCCATAGTATCCTCTCAATCAATCGTGGTCATTAAAACTGACCGGCTTGTCTTTATCTGTGCCGTCTTTACTCAGGCGTTCCATTGACTTCAGGGATACCCGAAGTCCGTTCAGTGCGAAAACAAGGCCCAATCCACCGGCGATCCAAAAGACCCAATTTCCTAAAGAAAAACGGTCCTTGAGCCAGTATGCCAATGAAATCCAGCCGGTAGGGGGCAGCGCAATATTGATTCCCAATTGGGTCAACCATGTCAGTAAGCTAAGATTTTTCACCGCGATTGCTCCTTTAATTATTCACCATCCTATTATAAAAGAAATCTCCTGTCATTGCAAGATAAAGTTGAAGTGTTTACGGTTTGTTTATAAATCCCGAAGAAAAGCTATGTTCCCCCTTTTCATTTTCCGTAAAATGTAGTAAACTATACAAAATAAACGAAACGAGGTGTAACATTGTGACGGAACCGGAAATTTTACAGGGCGTAATTGGTGCGATCGTATATCAGAATTATGAAAACGGCTATGCCGTGCTCCGTCTGCAATGTCAGGACGGGCAGACCGTTACCGTCGTTGGTACCATTCCTCTGCCCGCAGTAGGCGAACGGCTGATGGTAACCGGACGGTGGATCAACCATCCCAGCTTCGGCAGACAATTTGAATCAGAATTTTTAGAGCGGCTCCTCCCGGAAACCGTTTCAGAGATCACGACCTACCTTTCCAGCCGGACCATCAAAGGCATCGGTCCCCGGATGGCTGCCCGCATTGTCTCCCATTTTGGGGAAAATACGCTGCAAATAATCGAACGTACGCCGGAACGGCTTTCGGAAGTCTCTGGCATTTCCCTCGCAAAAGCCAAGAAGATCGGTCAGGATTTTATGCTGCAGGTGGGTATGCGGCATCTGATGGAATTTTTCACCCTGCACCATTTACCGGCAGAACTGGCTGTGCAGACCTATAAACTCTACGGAGAAAGCTCCATCGATATGCTTTATGAAGACCCCTATCTGCTGACAGAGGAATCCCTGGACGCACCCTTTGGTGCTGTGGACCAGTTTGCCATTGAACTGGGTGTTGCCGGTGATGATCCCCGTCGCGTGGAAGCCGGTGTTCTTTTTGAGCTACGGTATAATCTGACTGCGGGACACAGTTTTCTGCCCCTTAACAAGCTGATCGGTGCCACGGCACAGCTTCTGAGTGTTGGCGAGCAAACGGTTTTTGACGGAATCCAGCGACTTTTACAGGCAGACCGGCTGATCCAGGACCTGCTTGCGGATATCGATATTGTTTACCTGCCTGCTCTTTACGATGCGGAAATCACCTGCAAAGAAAAGCTTTTACACTTTGCAGCTTTGAGCTACCCTGTCCGCAGCAATGTGGATAAACACCTAAAATCTGTCAGCAACCACTCCCACATTCAATACTCTCAGCAACAGCTGGATGCGATCCGCAGTGCCGCCGAATCCGGCTTGCTTTTGATCACCGGCGGTCCCGGCACCGGTAAAACCACCATTGTCAACGGCATCGTTGCTTTGTACGAGAAGCTAGGTATTGAATATGTATTGGCCGCCCCCACCGGCAGAGCCGCAAAACGGCTGTCCGAGGTTACCGGCAAAGATGCTTCCACCATTCACCGGCTTCTGGAGGTGGGGCTTGATCCCCACACCGGCAATCTGTTTTTTACGAAAGATAGCGACAATCCTCTGAAAACCGATGCGGTAATTGTGGATGAAATGTCTATGGTGGATATTCCGCTGCTGCACGCACTGATGGATGCGATTCCGGACACTGCCCGTGTTATTTTTGTGGGCGATCCGGATCAGCTACCACCGGTAGGTCCCGGCTGTCCTTTCAGCGATATGCTGCGAAGCGGCAACCTCCCTTGTATCCGGCTGACGGAAATCTTCCGGCAGGCCCAGGAAAGTCTGATCGTTATGAATGCCCACCGGGTAAACCGGGGTGAAATGCCCCAGCTACGGGATGTAAAGAACGACTTTTTCTTTCTTCCTGCCCGCTCTGAAGAAGATACCGCGCAAATCATTCGGGATCTGTGCGCCACCCGCCTGCCCCAAAAAATGGGCATTCCGGCAGAACAGATACAAGTACTGTCCCCCACCAAAAAGGGCACCACTGGTACGGTGTTTCTGAATAAACACCTGCAGGAAAAGTTAAATCCGCCTGCTCCCGACAAGAAGGAGCGGCTGTTTGGAGATTTGATCTTCCGGGAGGGTGACCGGGTAATGCAGATCCGCAACAATTACGATATAATGTGGCGAAAAACAGACAACTCGGAAATCGGCACCGGTATGTTCAACGGTGACATCGGTATTATCCGCAGCATCGAGCCTGCTATGGAACAAATGACCGTGGATTTTGACGGACGATTGGTGGATTACGATTTTACCCAGCTGAATGAACTGGAGCTTGCCTACGCTTTGACGGTCCATAAAAGTCAGGGCAGTGAATATCGGGCTGTGGTGATCTCCGCATGGAACGGTTCTGCGTATCTTTTAAATCGCAGCGTACTCTACACCGCCATTACACGAGCCAAGGAACTTTTGATCATTGTGGGTCGGGAAGATACCGTTGCTGCCATGACCGCAAACGCCCGGGTCGGCCGCCGCTATACAGGACTAAAACTGCGGCTGCAAGGAAAGGACAGCAAAGTATGATCCGGATGATCTTTCCACCAAAATGCATCCTCTGCCAGCGGTTGCTGAATAAGGAAGAAACGGATCTATGCCACTGCTGCCGCACAAATACCGAAACCTTTTCGCGCGCAAAAAACAAAATTCCTTTTGTTGCACATTGGACGGCTTTGTGGTATTATAAAGATGATGTGCGAAAAAGCATCCAGCGGTTTAAATTCGGTCGCCGTCGGCACTACGCCGATACATACGGCAGACTTCTGGCCTTAAAGCTCTCTGATTCTGTCGGGGCAGATGCGGATGTTCTCTCCTGGGTCCCCGTCTCTCCCCTACGAAAGTTTAAACGCGGTTACGACCAATCGCAATTGCTGGCACATTCTGTCGGGAAGCTACTGAATCTTCCTGTTGCAGCAGTGTTGCGAAAGCGTCGCCATACACCGCCCCAATCCAGCATCACCGGTGCCGCCCAACGGCGCGCCAATGTGATGGGTGCTTATCGGGTTATCGACCCGAAAGCCGTTGCAGGTAAGCGGATCCTGCTGCTGGACGATGTGGTCACCACCGGTGCCACCGCTTCAGAATGTGCAAAAATGCTGCTGACCGCCGGAGCAAAAGAAGTATATCTTGCCGCTGTCGCTGCGGCACCACACGATAAGAAATGATATGTAGGTGAAATTATGCAACTGTTTTCCAACGATCTGGGTATCGATCTGGGTACCTCCAATGTTCTGATCTGCACTGACAATACCGGCATCAAAGTTCGGGAGCCGTCAGTTGTAGCTGTGGACAAAAACAGCGGTAAGATTCTGCAGGTAGGTGCCGGTGCCCGGAATATGCTGGGTCGCACTCCGGGAAATGTGGTGGCGATGCACCCCCTTAAGGACGGTGTTATTTCCGACCACGAAATGACCGTCAAGATGCTGCAGATTATGTTCCGCTCTGCCATCAAGACAACGCTGTTTAACCCCAAGCCCAGAGTCGTCATCAGCGTTCCCAGCGGTATTACCGAAGTGGAAGAGCGCACTGTGATCAATGCGGCCATCGAAGCCGGTGCCCGCCGTGTCTATTTGATTGAAGAACCCTTAGCCGCCGCTTTGGGCGCAGGTTTGGATATCAGCGGCCCCAACGGCCACATGATCGTGGACATCGGTGGCGGTACCACCGACATTGCTGTACTGACTATGAACGGTGTCGCTTCTTCCTCTTCCATCAAGCTGGCAGGCATCGCTTTTGATGAAGCCATTGTGCGCCACGTCCGCCGCAAGTACGGCATCAGCATCGGTATGACAACTGCGGAAGATGTCAAGATCCAAATCGGCTGCGTCTATCCCCGGAACGAAGATGCCAGTATGCTTGTAAAAGGCCGGGATGCAAAAACCGGTGTTCCCCGGGAGTTTCCGCTGCTTTCCTCGGAAATCTATGAGGTTTTGCGTCGGCCTGCCCGTATGATCGCAGACGAAGTGCTGTCCGTTCTGGAAGATACCTCTCCGGAGCTGGTGGGTGACATCGCCCACAACGGCATTGTCCTGACCGGCGGCGGCAGTCAGATTGCTGGTATGGATATGCTGCTGACCGAACGCACCGGTGTATCCTGCACCGTCGCTGACGATCCCGAATCCTGCGTTGCTTACGGCTGCGGCAAGAGTCTCGGCTGGATCAACCATATGTCCGAAGGTCCTATCAACATTGCTAGAAAGCGAATTATGCGAGAGGGTTAAGTTCATATGCTGCTATATATTATCCGCCACGGAGATCCCATCTACACGACCGATTCTCTGACAGAAAAAGGCGTCCTGCAGGCAGAAGCAGTGGGGAAACGGCTGCAGCAAGCCGGGATCAACCGGATCTTCTCCTCTCCTATGGGACGGGCAAAGCAAACTGCCGAGCCTGCCTGCCGGCTGCTCGGCCTTGACTGCACCATAGAGGAATGGACCCACGAGATCGGTCAGGAGATGTTCGCAACGGCCCCCGATGGCAAACGCACAAGCCTGGGTGGCATCCCCAGCTACTGCTTCCGGGAAAACGGCGGTATTGAGCTTCCATTTGAACGGGAAATGGAAGCTCCTGTCATGGAAGAAACGCAAATGGATACTGTATTCCCCTACATAGTCGAAAACGGTCGGGATTTCCTGGAACGCCTTGGTTACAAGGAAGAAAACGGTGTCTACCGCATTTTGCGCCCCAATGACGACCGGGTAGCACTTTTCTGCCACGCAGGCTTTGCCAGAGCATGGATCTCCAGGCTGCTGCATATCCCGGCACAGATCATGTGGGCAGGCTTTAACTACTGCCATACCGGTGTGACAGTTCTGGACTTCAAAAACGATCCGTCCGGTTTCACCGCACCCCGAATGCTATGCTACAGCGATATGTCCCACTACTACAAAGAGGGACTGGATATGTTGTATAACAACCACACAATGATATAAAACTATCGGTGCTGTCCCCACGGACAGCACCTTATTTATGCGACAAATTCCAATTTATCGAGCTGTTCAAACTCGCACAACCCAATTGTCATTGCGAGCCAGTTCGCAAACTGGCGTGGCAATCTATTGGTAACACTTGGCTTTTAGATTGCCACACCAGTGACATCGGTCACTGGTTCGCAATGACAACGAAAATTATAATCGCTCGATAAACCGGAA
>JAZNRQ010000113.1:0-11842 GCA_045590735.1 Faecousia sp.
TCTTGTCTTCCTAAGACCGCTTGGCCTCCGACTTCCCCTTGGGGGAAGGTGGCAAAAATCTCTGATTTTTGACGGATGAGGGGATAAAAAGTGCTTGCTGCGCAAGGCTTTTTGACTTACTGCGCAACTCGCCCCTCTCGAGTATCCACATACACTTCGGGGACGAGTTGCCTGTCTTGTCGTCTTTAGTGACCTCTGCCAGTCTGTCAAAAATAAGTTTTTTGACAGACCGAAAATCTGCCCGGACAAATCCGGGCAGATTCTTTTATATATTGGTTTCCAACCATACTTTCATAGCCAGCCGTCCCTCTTCACTCATAGGAAAAACTTCTTTCCCTTCCATCGCACTTTTTTCGTAACAAAAAGATCCGTGCCAGTATTCTGCACAGATACTGCTTTTTTCAAAATCCACTTCTTTAGGTGTTGCCATCACCACATTAGGAACGATACGAAAACGAAATAAGCCGCAGGAACCCGTAAAGAGGTTATTCATTGCAAAGGTGTGCAGTGTGGGTATATATAATTCAGGCATTATACATCCTCCGTCAGGGATTCCATTTCATCCAGCAGCTTGCCGAACAGCTCCAACGCCTGCCGCACCGGCTCCGGAGAAGTCATATCCACGCCGGCACCCTTCAGCAAATCAATGGGACTCTTTGAACAGCCACCGGACAAGAATGTCAGGTAATCGCGCACCGCACTGTCACCCTCTGCAAGGATCTTACGGGACAAAGCAATCGCCGCAGAATATCCGGTTGCGTACTGGAACACATAGTAATCATAATAGAAATGGGGAATTCTCGCCCACTCCATTGCTATTCGGTCATCTACCACCATATCCGCACCAAAGTACAGTTCATTCAGGCGGCGGTATTCTTCAGATAGAACTTCTGCGGTCAGCGTCTTCCCTTCCGCTACCATTCTTCCAATATTCAGTTCAAATTCCGCAAACATAGTTTGCCGATACAAGGTTCCTTTAAACTGCTCAAGGAAATGATTGATAAGATATGCCCGCTCCTTTTTATCTGTTGTCCGATTCAACAGGTATTCCATCAAAAGTGCTTCATTGCAGGTTGATGCAACCTCTGCAACAAAAATCACATAGTTGGAATCCACCGGATTTTGATGTTTATTGGAAAGGTAGGAGTGCAGCGCATGTCCCATTTCGTGAGCAAGTGTAAACTGGCTATCCAGTGTACCGGAATAATTCAACAACACATAAGGATGCACATCCGCACCGGCAGAATATGCGCCACTGCGCTTTCCCTCATTTTGGTAGACATCGATCCAGCGATTTTCAAAACCTTCCTTCAGAATTGCACGGTATTCATCCCCCAAAGGTGCTAATGAATCATATACCGTCTGTTTTGCCTGTGCGAAAGGAATCTTCTTGTCCACATCACTGACAAGAGGAGCGTAGATATCATAAAAATGCAGTTCATCGACACCCAACAGTTTTTTGCGAAGCCGTACATAGCGATGCATTTTATCCAGGTTGTCGTGTACTGCTTCAATCAGATTCAGATATACAGCAGTAGGAACATTTGTGCCATCAAGGGATGCTTCAAAGGCATTTTCATAATGCCGCGCCTCCGCAAAAAACTTCAGTTGCTTATTCTGCGCATCCAACAGACCGGCTGCCGTATTTTTAAATTTTGCAAAACTGTCATAAAGGTTCTCGTATGCGCTTTTACGCAATTGACGGTCCGGGCTTTCCTGACAGGCAACAAAGGTTCCCTGGCTCAAGGGGTGGCTGTTACCATCTGCATCAATTGCATCCGGGAATGTAAGATCCGCATCCGCCAGCATACCATAGATCTTATCCGGTGCCTGTGCCATTTCACCGGTTGCCGCCAGCAGCTTCTCTTCTGCAGCAGACAAAATATGCGCCTTTCTGCGGCGCAGGTCGGTAAGTCTTCGCCGATAACGCTCCAAACTTGGACACTGTGCATAAAAAGCATCCAGCTGCGCATCTTCAATTGCCATAATCTCCGGTGTTTCAAAGCTTGTTGCAGCATCCATTGCCACTGCAACACTAATAAATTTACCGGTCATAGCCTGGTATCTAGGCTCTCTGGTATCCTCATCGGCTTTGCGCATACAGTAGTTCGCTAACCGGTGCGCTTTCACATTGGTCTGCTCCGTTAAATACAAAAAGTCATACAGAGTTTGTCCGCTCTCGCCCAGTTTACCTGCATAAGACACAAGCTTTTCCTGGGTAGCCTGCAGTGCTTCCAGATCTTTTTCCCAAGCTTCATCCGTCTTATATAAGTCTTCGATCGCCCAAGTGTCTTCCACAGGGATCTCCGAACGCTTGCGGATCTTTACATTTTCATCCATAAATTACCCTCCCGGTCTTTTTTAATTAGTATACCATATTGGTAAAAAAATGCAATGCGAACCTTGCCACAACTATATTTTTATGATATACTTTCCGCGGTGATTTATTTATGCAAAGAAAACTCCGTGGCATTTTTGTTCTTTTGTTTACTACAATTATCTGGGGCTCCGCATTCTCTGCACAAAGTGAAGCTATGAAATTTATGGGCCCCTTTTCCTTTCAGGCAGTTCGCTGCTTTCTTGCTGTTCTTGTCTTGATACCCACCATCGCAATAGCTGACAGGTTCAAAAAAGACGGACAGACATTTTTAAAACGCTGGAGTAATAAAAAGTTATGGCTTGCCGGCATTCTTTGCGGCATTCCGCTGTTCCTTGCCTGCAATTTGCAGCAACTGGGGTTGGATGACAATACAGATCCGGGAAAATCCGGCTTCCTTACAGCAATGTACATCGTCATTGTGCCGATTTTAGGAATCTTCCTTAAAAAGAGACCAACTATTATGATTCCTATCAGCGTAACACTTGCTACAGTTGGTCTGTATTTTCTCAGCTGTATGGGAGTAACTCAGATCAGCGCAGGTGATCTGTTGACTCTGGGCTGTGCGCTGGCTTTTGCGATACAAATTACATTTGTAGATCGGTTTGCAACCGATACCGATGCACTGCGTCTTAACGCAATACAGGCCCTTGTTTGTACGATTCTTTCCACTGCCGTAATGCTTTTCACGGAACAGCCTACCTGGAACGGCATTGTGCAATCTTCCTTCTACCTGGTGCACACCGGTGTGTTCTCTATGGGCATTGGCTATTTCCTGCAGATCGTCGGTCAGCAGGACCTGGACTCCACCCCTGCATCGCTGATTATGAGTTTAGAGTCTGTATTTGCCGCGCTTTTCGCTTGGGTATTTCTTCAAAAAGCTATGGGTGGATGGGAAATCCTTGGCGCAGCCTTAATACTGATTGCTGTGATTCTGTCGCAAATTCCTGTAAAGTCGAAAAGGAAAATTGCATAAAAAAGAATCCCCGGTTGGGGATTCTTTTTTTACTTATCAGCCGCAATAATGCGCTTCATTGCTTCGATACCAACCTTGATTGCACCGGAGGTGTCCTCTGTCATCGGCATCTCAAGTCCGGCTTTCTCCCGTTCCTGATTCCAAATCACATGAAAACAGCTGCCACAGCGTACACCCAATGCAGATGCAACAACAAACAGGGCTGCAGATTCCATTTCACTGGCCTTTACACCCAACCGTTTCCAGCTCTCCCATTTTTGGAGCAATTCATAATACACCGGGCTCTTCTCCGGCGAATGCTGGCCATTGAAGGAATCCTTGCACTGCACCACGCCGGTATGGGTGCGATACCCCAAAGCCTCACTGGCGGCCTTCAGTGCCGCCGTAACATCAAAATCCGGTACAGCCGGGAACTCCAGCGGAGCGTACTCCATAGAAGTATGCTCAAAGCGTACCGCACCGGTAGCAACGATCACATCACCCGGGAGAACATCCATCGCAATGCCGCCGCACGTACCGATTCGAATAAAGGTATCTGCACCAATATTGGAAAGCTCCTCCATCGCAATGGATGCAGAAGGGCCGCCGATACCGGTCGAGCACACAGAGACTTTTTCACCCAGCAATGTTCCGGTATAAATGTTATACTCCCGGTTCATACCGATATGTACTGGATTATCAAAATGTTGCGCGATTGCCTCGCAGCGTCCGGGATCACCAGGCAAGAAGCAGTAGCGGCCTACATCTCCTTCTTTGCAATGAATATGAAACTGCATTCCTATTTCCTGCATAGAAATACCTCCTTAAAATAGACTAATCTGACTTGTATCAGGTAATGATCCAAAAGCACCGGCGTCCTTCAGCATCTGAATATGAGTCTTAGATACCTTGGGACAAGCCGCAGCAACCTCTTCAATGGACAAGAAGCTTTTCCCTTCCCGTCCCTTCACAATATCCTCAGCCGCATTTTCGCCCAAACCGGAAATTGCCACAAACGGTGGACGCAGCTTGCCGTCTTCGATCACAAACCTTTTTGCTTCGCTTTTGTAAAGATCAATGGGTAAAAACTCCAGCCCGCGAAGATAAAACTCGTAAGCAACTTCCAAAGTGGTCAAAAGATCTTCATCTTTATCTGTTGCATCCTCGTTACCGTCGATTGCCTTAATATTTGCCACAACGGAATCCAGACCCTTTGTCATCAGCACCGCATCAAAGCCGCCCTTCTGACTGCGACGGTAAAAATAGGCCGCATAGAACGCAAGCGGATGGTAAACCTTAAACCACGCAATACGGAAAGCCATCATAACATAGGCAACTGCGTGTGCCTTGGGGAACAAATACTTGATCTTTTTGCAGGAATCAATGTACCAGCCGGGAACACCCGCATCTACCATCTCCTGCTCCGCACCGTCCGGCAGGCCTCTGCCCTTACGGACCGATTCCATAATCTTAAATGCACGCTTTTCCGGCAAACCGCAGGAAATCAAATAGATCATAATGTCGTCACGACAGCCGATGGTCTGGTCAACCCGTGCCGTTCCGGACACGATCAGATCCTTAGCATTTCCCAGCCACACATCCGTACCGTGGGTATAACCGGAAATTCGCACCAAAAAGTCAAATTTTTCCGGCTTTGTATCCAGCAAAACGCCACGGGTAAAGCGGGTGTTAAATTCCGGAACCGCAACCGCACCGGTCGGCCCCAATATGGGATCATTTTCGTAACCTAAAACCTTAGAGGATGTGAAAATAGACATTGTCTTTTTATCATCCAACGGGATCAGCTTCGCATCCACACCGGTCATATCCTCCATCATACGGATCATAGTTGGATCATCGTGACCCAGCATATCCAATTTCAGAAGATTCTCTTCCATAGAGTGATATTCAAAGTGTGTGGTGATCTGATCGGAATTGGGGTCATCTGCGGGATGCTGCACTGGGCAGAAATCCCAAATCTCATTTTCCTGGGGAATGACCACCAGACCACCGGGATGCTGACCGGTCGTCCTCCGGACACCTACACAACCGGAAGCAAGTCTCCCCTCTTCCGCCTTTCCCACCGTTTTATCCCGTTCGCTAAGATACTTTTTCACATAACCGAAGGCAGTCTTTTCCGCAACCGTACCTACAGTTCCCGCGCGGAACACGTGAGATCTTCCAAACATTTCCGTACAATAGGCATGGGCCTTCGCCTGATACTCACCGGAAAAGTTCAGGTCAATATCCGGCACCTTATCGCCGCCAAAGCCAAGGAATGTTTCAAATGGAATATTAAAGCCCTCTTTTGCATAGGGTGTGCCGCATTTGGGACACACATCGTCCGGAAGGTCCGCACCGCATTCATACCCCTTAGGGACATCAAATGTGGTGTATTTACATTCCGGATTCGGACACCGGTAATGAGGTGGGAAAGAGTTAACCTCCGTAATGCCGGACATATAAGCTACAATGGACGAGCCGACAGAACCTCTGGAACCAACCAAGTATCCGTGCTCCAAAGAGTTTTGCACCAGCTTTTGGGCAGACATATAGATCACATCATAATGACAGCTGATAATGTCATTAAGTTCTGTTTCTACACGCTTACGGATGAGTTCCGGTGGATTCTCGCCGTAAAGATGGTGCATTTTTCCGTAAACAAGGGATTTCAAATCTTCTACGGAATTTTCAATTTTCGGCGCAAACAGATTGTGCGGGACCGGTCGTACCGTTTCGCACATATCCACGATAATGTTGGGGTTCTTCACAACGATCTCGTAAGCCTTGTCCTCACCTAAGTAAGCAAACTCGGTCAACATTTCATCGGTCGTACGGAAATATAGCGGATTCGGTTTATCCGCATCGTCAAAGCCCTTTGTCGCCAGCAAAATATGGCGGAATATTTCATCCTCCGGATTCAGGAAGTGCACATCGCCGGTAGCCACCACCATTTTATCCAGTTCCTCACCGATGCGAACGATCGTCCGGTTAAAGTTACGCAGATCCTCCTGATCTTCCGCAATGGATTTACCGTTTTTGTCCTTATCCAGCATAAAACGGTTGTTGGAAAGCGGCTGTACCTCCAGGTAATCATAAAAAGACGCAATACGCTTTAATTCCGCATCACTTTTTCCACGGATAACCGCTTGGAACAATTCATTATTTTCACAGGCAGAGCCTACAATAATTCCTTCACGAAGCTTGATCAGCTCTGACTTCAGAATTCTGGGAACACGCTTAAAGTACTTTAGGTTTGCATCAGACAGCAGATGGTACAAATTCCGCAGACCTTGCTGGTTTTTTGCAAACAATACGATATGCTGCGCATAACGTTCATCCCGGCGCTTTTCCATACGGATCTTTTCCATCTCAGGATTGATCTGATCCAATGCAGAAATTCCCCGCTGGGTCAGCATCTCAAAGAAACGGGTTGCGATCAGGCCACAAGTGACAGCATCATCTGCTGCCCTGTGATGCTGAAACTCCGGCAATCCCAAGGCATCTGCCACCAAATTCAGCTTATGCTTACTCAGGCTTGTCATCAAATTTTGTGACAATACCAGCGTGTCCACCGAAGTCAGTACGTATGGTATATCCCGCTTTTTGCAAGCTTCCCGAATGAACCCAGTATCAAAATCCGCATTGTGCGCCACTGTCACCCGATCACCAACAAATGCGAAGAAATCAGCCAGTGCCTGTTCAATCTTGGGCGCACCCTGCAGCATATCTTCCGTTATGCCCGTCAGAGATGCGATCTCATTACTCAGTTTACACTCAGGATCTACAAATGTTTGGAAACGATCCAGTTCCACACCGTTTTTCATAATGACAGCACCGATTTCAATAATGCTGTCCTGACGCATAGACAGTCCGGTGGTTTCCAAATCGAAGGCTACAAATTCTTGGTCGAATGTCATATTACGGTTTCCGACCACTGCTACCATATCGTCCATATCGTTGACATAGTAGCCTTCGCAGCCGTAGAGAACCTTAATATCTTCATCTGTTCCGGCAACCTTTGGTGCGCCACCCTTCCCCTCAATGGTGTGCAGCGCATCTGTGAAAGACTGTACGCAGCCATGGTCCGTAATCGCAATTGCCCGGTGTCCCCAAGCAGCCGCCTGCTTGATCGCTGCAGCTGTATTGGTCAAGGCGTCCATATTACTCATAGCCGTATGAAGGTGCAATTCGACACGCTTCATACCTTCTGCTGTATCCAGACGCTTAGGCAGTTTTCCCGTCATCACAGCATTGGGTCTGAGGATCATCTCATTATCAAACTTGTTGATCATGAGCATACCCTGCACGCGAATCACCGAGCCAACTTTAATGCCGTCCAGCAACGGTTTCGCTTCGTTATTCTCCATAAAACGGTTCACACATATAGAACCGGTATGGTCGGTCATACAAAAATTGACGACCCAGGCATTTCTTTTCTTCAGTTCTTTGTGTTCAACACTGAATACCCTACCTTCAACGATAACATTACCCATATCCAGGTTAACGTCACGCATGGGGATTGGGTTTCCTTTGAACTTTCTGCCAAAAATAACACCTTCGTCTTTTTGCTCTGCGTTCTTCTTTTCGGCAATTGTAACTTTAGGCAGGTCCTGAATCATATTTTGACGCATTTTCTCCATAGCGTCAAACAGTGCCTGACCCTGCAGAGTCTCCCCTGCAATCACCTCAATTTGTACATTGGTCGAAAATCGTGTGTTCAAAATGTTACACACTTGCGGAATACATTCTTCAATTTCTTTTTTTCCATTAGCGGGTAGCTGAATCTTAAGTATCTTTTCCTCCCAACTCCATTGCGCACCAGCCAAGCTGCCACGGGTCATTGAATTGATGCCCACAAACAGCGCCATCAACTCTTCCGGTTCCATCATACCCAACTGCGCTTCCGGATGTGTGCATTCCAATTCCAGCTTACGAAGCTTATAAATTCGCTGAATATCCGTAGAGGCAGCTGACAAAAAGCTTTGCGGTATGTAATGCTCAGAAAACAGTTTCACATAAATATATCTGGAAGCCGGATCAATATCTGCAGCAACAATAGCCGCCTGAGAGAAAGCAGCGAGCTGTTCCTCCGGCGGCTGATATTGTGCAAACA
This sequence comes from Faecousia sp., assembly GCA_045590735.1. GTDB lineage: Bacteria > Bacillota > Clostridia > Oscillospirales > Oscillospiraceae > Faecousia. The sequence continues at coordinate 8,449 of JAZNRQ010000113.1, forward strand.
TATCTAAAAATCCGACATTGCTTTGCATATTAAAACCTCAGAATTTCTCTATACGCTTAAGAAGTGCAGGCAGTAGCTCATCATAAGGAAGCTTCTCGATCTGCTGACCCTTTTCAAACAGCATTCCGCAGCCATCGCCACCGGCAATACCGATATCCGCTTCCCTTGCTTCTCCGGGACCGTTTACGATACAGCCCATAACCGCAACAGTAATCGGCTTATCACAATCCTTCAGTGCTTCATCTACTTTATTGACCAATCCGATCAGGTCGATCTGTGTGCGTCCACAGGTAGGGCAGGATATGATGTTCACACCATCCTTACGCAGACCGGCCGCTTTCAGAATATCCTTGGCGGCGTAAACCTCTTCAACCGGATCATCGGTCAGGCTAACCCGGATGGTGTCGCCGATTCCGTCCAGCAGCAACGCACCGATGCCCATAGCCGATTTCATAAGACCCATACGAACAGGGCCTGTTTCCGTAACACCGATATGGATAGGATAGTCGCATTTCTCACGGAATAATCTTGCCGCAGCAACCATCGTTGGAACTGTGGAAGATTTCATCGACACACAAGTATCGTAAAAACCGAACTTTTCCAAAAGCTCCAAATGCTGAAATGCGCTTTCCACCAGAGCTTCTGCGGTAGGATGACCGTATTTCTCCAACAGCTTTTTGTCCAAGCTGCCGCCATTAACGCCGATTCGGATGGGTATCTTCTTTTCCTTGCAGACAGATACTACCGCTTCTACTCTGTCTTCCCCGCCAATATTGCCGGGATTGATCCGGATCTTGGAAGCACCGCCCTCAGCTGCGGCAATTGCAAGTTTATAATCAAAGTGGATATCAGCAACCAACGGCAACGGACTTTCTTTGCAAATTTCCCCGAAAGACTCTGCCGCCTGCATATTGGGAACTGCCAGGCGAACGATCTGGCAACCTGCGACCTGCAATGCTTTAATTTGTTCCAAAGATGCCTCTACATCTGTGGTTTTTGTATTCAGCATTGACTGAATTACCACAGGTGCACCACCGCCAATAGGAACACCGCCAACAATTATCTGTCTGGTCATAATATTTACCTCTTAAATATTACAATAAAATCTTTCAAAAACAGCAAACCCGTCAGTCCTAATAGTAGCACCATTCCGGCACCGTGGATATAAGCTTCATACTTAGGATCGACCTTTTTCTTGGTAATCCACTCGATCACCTGGGTGATCAACAAAGCCGCCACACGACCACCGTCTGCCGCGGGGACAGGCAGCAGGTTCATCACCATCAGATTCATAGAAAGAAAGCCAGCAAAGTTCAGCATACTCATAAACGCTGCACCCGTCATCCCCTCATCACCGGTAGCCTCGGACATTGCAACAACAATACCCACAGGGCCAATCATTTCGGACAAATTCACCTTACCGGTTATTAAGAGTTTCAGACTCACCAAAACGGTTTTAATGTGGTTCATCGCTGTGGGGAGCACTCTGCCGGGGACAGACCAAAATGTCGTATCTTTTGCTGCAAACGAAATGCCGTAAAGCATTTGTTTGTTACCGGCTTCATCGGTTATCTCCTGCCGGTTCATTGGCACATTTTCAAGCTTAAGCTTCTCGCCGTTGCGACGAACGGTAATATCATAAGAACCGTCCGGCAGCATTGCTGTGGCTAAGCTAAAATCCTCGAATATAGAAATACGCTGTCCGTCAATATTGACGATGGTATCCCCAGCCTGCAGACCTCCCTCGCAGGAAAGTGTACTCCAAGGCTCAACCACATCGATCTGTGTCGTAACATATTGCGGTTTCCACAATAGTACCGCGCCGACAATTGCAATACCGATCACAAAGTTCATAAATGCACCGGCGACCAAAATGATCAACCGTTTCCACCAATCCGCTTTGTGGAAGGAACGGGGATTATCCGAATCACCATCCTCACCTTCCATTGCACAATATCCGCCAATCGGTATGCAACGAATTGAATACTGCGTTTCTCCCCATTTCCATTTTGCAATGGCAGGTCCCATAAACATAGCAAATTCATTGACTTTTACTTTGAATAGCTTTGCAGCTGTAAAATGTCCCAATTCGTGGACAAAGATCAGAAAACTGATCAGCAAAATAGGAATGAGAATGCTCATAAGGTTCCTCGCTTACTTTAATTTTGCATTGCGGACAGCCTGACGCGCCAAACGGTCCGATTCCAGAATCTCTTCCAGGGTGGGTTCATGAATAAACGGAACCGTATCCACAGCCATTTTAACAAGATCGTAAATGTCGTAAAATCCGATCTCATCCCGCAGGAACATAGCCACCGCTTCCTCATTTGCACCATTCATAACAGGGCAAGCGGTACCGCCTTTTGCCGCACACCAACGAGCCAGCGCCAGGCAAGGAAACGCTTCCATATCTGGCGCATAAAAGCTAAGGTCACCACAAGTCAGCAGGTCCAGCGGTTCCACAGGACAGGCTGTTCGTTGCGGATATGTCATAGCCAGCTGAATGGGCAAACGCATATCCGGGCTACCCATCTGCGCCATCACGGCACCGTCAACAAACTCTACCAGACTGTGCACGATGCTTTGCCGGTGAATCACCACATCCACTTGCTCCAACGGCAGGTTATAAAGGCGCATTGCCTCAATAACCTCCAGGCCCTTATTCATCAGAGTCGCACAGTCGATGGTGATCTTTTCGCCCATCTTCCAATTGGGATGGCGTAGGGCATCCGCCTTTGTAATGATTCCCAATTCTTCACGATTTTTACCAAAGAACGGACCGCCGGAACAGGTCAATATGATACGCTTGATCTCTTTTGCATCGTGCATACCCATCAAGCACTGAAAAATTGCTGAATGCTCAGAATCCACAGGGATAATCTCGGCACCACATTTCCGTGCCTCTGCCATAACCAGCTCACCGGCGCAAACCAGTGTTTCTTTATTTGCCAGGCCAATGCGTTTTTTTGCACGAATTGCCGCCAATGTAGGCTTTAAGCCCACCATACCGACAACCGCAGTGATCACGCAATCTGCCTCATCCATCACAGCTGCGTGCAAAAGTCCCTCTTCTCCCCACTCTACAGCCACAGGAAGATCCGCAATTCTTTCACGAAGCTCTTGTGCCGCGCTTTCTGTGGACATAACCGCCAACCGGGGGCAGTACTTACGACACTGCTGTTCCATTCTTCCCACATTTGTTCCTGCCGTTAAAGCACAAACCTGTATCTGAAGGTTATCCACAATGTCCAGGGTTTGTCTGCCGATTGAGCCGGTAGAGCCAAGAATACTAATACATTTTACCATATCATCACACCGCAATCGGCAACAGAAGCAACAACACTTCTGCTACCGGTCCAACTATCATCATAGAGTCGAATCTGTCCAATATTCC
>JAZNRQ010000114.1:0-12389 GCA_045590735.1 Faecousia sp.
GCCTAAAAGAAGAAAGAATAAAGAATAAATAAGAAATAATAAACACGCTTCTTCGCTTAAAATTATTCATTATTCTTTATTCTTTTTTATTTATTCTTTAAAACGTGGTCGGGGATTCGAATTCCTTCGGGCGCGCCAAAAGCCGTCTCAAAAGAGGCGGCTTTTTCTTATCAAAACCCGCATAAATACAGCGTTTATAAGGCTCCCTTGTGTAAAGGGAGCTGGATTTTGCGAAGCAAAAGACTGAGGGATTGTTTTGTAGTTTTATACGTTGACAATCCTCCCGACTTCGCTTCGCTCAGCCACCCTCCTTTGCACAAGGAGGGCTTTTTCTGCTAATTTGCACAGGCGTATGTTCCATCCATCGACTTTTTACAAAATTTATTGCATTCTATCGCAAACTGTGGTAGACTAATTATGCCAAACTAATTATATATTGCAAAATGGTATTTTTTATCCTTGGGGATACTATACCCTTTTTATGTCATTTTTCAATTTCGCATGAATTTGATAAAAACGCAAATTCTATTATAGCGGAATTGGAATTAAACCATTTTGCATAATAATTAGTTTGGCGACTATCGGAGTTTGCGTTTTTTGTGCGGTTACTTCGGTAGCCGCACTTTTTATTTTTAGGAGGAAAATTTAATGAAAAAAACAATCAACTTAATCGTCATAGCAGCGCTGGTTCTCTCACTTTTAACTGCTTGCTCATGCAAATACCGTCCAATAATCAACGCTGGCATCGGCAACATTGACGGCAGCAATGTAATCAATAACATAATCACACCAAAAGTAGATGTCAGCAACATTACGCAAATTTCCGATTTCTCAAACGGTTTAGCATTTGTCAGATACAAGGATGACAACAGCATCTACTGCATTGACAAAACCGGAGCGCAATTATTTGCGTTAGAAAATTGTATTATTTCTAATATTACCAAATTTAATAACAAGGTTGCAGTAATTTCAACAACCAACACTAACGAATACATTATTTGTGATAAACAAGGAAAGATATACAAGCTTGAGGATTTTGGTGCATCGCGAATCGTATTGGGTGAAGAATGTCATAGAAAGGCATTTTTAGACGGTTATATTATTTTAGAGCGGAGAGAAGAGTCGTATACTGGAACTAAAATCGAGATGAGCGTGATCGATTCAGACTTTACTACACTCGTGCCTTTTTCTGTTGATTTGGCAGGTATAATCTATAAAATGGATATGTACACAACAAAATATTATAATGGATATCTTTATAATTATGATACTATTTTAGATTTACGAACCGGAGCAATGCTGTCAGACAGAACACAAATGAAAGTGTCTGCTCCATTGCTTTCATATTGGCGATATGGATATGGTACTGATGATAAAAGTTTCGAACACTTACAATGGGGAGACATTTATAACGAATTAACACGCGAAGTTGTTGCAAACGTCAAGGAATGTAAATCTATTTCCGACATATCATTCGTAGGCAACTTGGGTCTTGCTACATATTATACAGATAACGGAACGTGGTTTAATGTCATTGAACAAAATGGCACAGCAAAATTCGAACCAATAAAAGCAGGAGATTCAGAAATACTGTTTGATGGAGAAATAATATTAACGCACGAAAGCTGTAAGGTCGAGAAGGATAATACAGTAAGTTATGGGCTTTCTGTAAAAACCTATGATTTACTTGGTAATTTGTTAGGTGAGATTTTTTTGGAGTCTTGGGGAGGACGTTTCAGTCTTAATGATGGCGTGATTATAGTGTATAATAGCAACACGGAAGAATATTCACTTTACAACTCAACTTTAGAGGAATTATTCTAAAGATATTGATAGGTATTTGCGGTAACGCCGTAACATTTCACATGCCTATTACCCCCCTAATTTCAAACCACTTGCTAATTGTTTGCTAATCGGACAAAGGGAGGCGAAACGCCTCCCCTACAAGTAATATTTGCATAACCAGGCGCTGTCTCAAAATGAATGAGACAGCGCCTTTTCGGTTATCAGATGTTGATGTCGATGTCCTCGTCGGCAACGGAGGTCGCGTCTCCCCTGCCGCCCTGGAACAGTTCGTCTGAATCGCTCATAGATGCCAGCTCAGAATCCGGGCGAAAGCACAGAATGTGCAGCTGGGGTGCCATATATTCATTCTTCATCTGTATTACCTCACTTTACATTCCAGATAGGATTGCCGATTGCAGAAGGCATACCGGTGGTGATCCGGGTATCGTCCTCGTCAAATACCACAACACGATAGTAGTCACAGGAATTGTCTGCATCCATACCGTAGTAGAAAGGCTTCTCAGGATCGATCACCTGCTCATAGACTACTGTTTCAGCACCGTCCTTGCCGGCAATGATCTGCATAGAATAGGTATGACCCTCAAAATAGACACTTTTGTGGAAGTCGCTGACGCAAATTGCCAGACGCTTTCCTTCAAAGGATGTCTCACCGCCGGTGATGGTATCGCCGATCGCCATACGGATACCGATAGGACCACAGGTCATATCGCCCTGCTTTGCGTGCTCAAAATGCTCAACCGCATTCTTCTCAGTGGAGTAGATGGTGGTCAACGCATAGGTATTGGGCACATTGTGGCTGTCAGAACCGGCGGTTGCCCAAACCTTTTTGCCTGCTGCCAGCAAATCTCTCCACAGTTTGTATGCATTGACAGATCTTTCATTGGTTGGTGCATAGTAGGAAGGTCCGTAGAACACTTCCAGGCCTACCCAATCCGCAAACCAGTAATCCAGCGGATCATCGGAAATAAACCGGGTGCCATCCTTGGGATGGGGGAACACATACATACCGCCGCAGGCCTTAATATCTGCGATCAGTTGTGTAAATTCAGAAACGCTCCACTGGTGCTCATCGTAGTACTCATTTCCGGAAGTTTCATCCACGTGGAAGGTAAACTTGCCGCCGGTGTATTTGCCGCCGGGGTTGTGCAGTGCCATCAGATCCTTGAATTCCTCAGGGCTGGAGAACAGCATATTCACATGGGGCTTATTGCTTGTGATATCCTTATCGTGGAGAATGGTTCCGAATTCGCTGCCGCCGATGAACAGCTTGCTATCCCACTCAGGCAGTTCCATATGCAGGATCTGATAGTGGTCAAGGATAGTGGTAAAGTCAATGTTTCTTGCTTCCATATATTCCTTGATCTTCGGCAGGCTTGCTTTGCCGTCACTCTTACCGCCGGTATCTGCGTGGTCGTGGAACTCACCGTGGAATGCAGTTCTGCCGGAATATAGTTCGTTCAGCCGAATTGCATCCTCGGAAGGTTCATAGGTCATAGACCAGTTTTCATCGTCCAGGCCCTTCCCTTTCCACTTTGCCATAAAGTTTTGGAGAGCAGGTGCGCTCTTATAGTAGGTATCAATGTTTTCATTGATAATATCCAGCACATCCTTCAGGCTGTACTGCATACCGGTGCCGACGATCCGCTGACCGTCGATCGTTGCATAGGAAACTGCAAAAATATCCATCTGACCGTACTGAGAGTTCAGTGCGATTCTGTCAGCATCGGTATCCTTCAAAATACCGCTGATCAGAACACCGGTCTTTTCCACACCGTTTTCAAAGGTATCGCCTTCGAAATAACTCCACTTGCTGTGGCCATCCGTGGCAAAATCCGCTTCGGGCATTTCCACAACGCTGACCGCCACACCATAGTTTTCGATGTGCTTGGCAAGTGTTTCGTCGCATTCCCACTTACCGGTGAAGTAGATACCGCCAACACTGGGACGCAGAGAAACCTTTGTGAGCTTGTAGACCAAGCGGTGTGCGCTATAGCTGCCATCGGCATTTTCCAGCACATAGTAGGTCTTATCGCCCACTGTCTGCAGACCGGTGTTCACAGTAACACCTTCCGCCACCTTCACTGTACCGAAGTTTTCAAAGGAATCGTTATCGCTGTCAATCAGAGTAACCGTACCGGTGCCGGTAAATTCCACGGTATTGCCGCGCAGGTCCACAACATAATTGCCGCCATTTAACTGCATCTGTCCCGGTGCAGCCCGGAGGGTATAGTCTCCCTGACCTGCAGCTTCCATAATTTCTTCATTGGTTGTCAGCCAGGTACAAGAGCCATCCTCATTCAAAATACCGGAATCACAAATGTATGCCTGGGTCTCACCCACCTTGCCAACAACCACATTCTTGGCAGCAAACTGTTCCAAAACCAGCTTGCCGGGGAAGGTTCCCTGGGTCACGATAGCTGTAGCGTCAATTTTTCCGTCTTCCACAACCGCAGGCAAACAGCAAGCAGGAATATAAATATCCACTGTTGCACCGAAGTTGGGCAGAATCGTCAGCCGACCACTATGCTGCAAAGAAATGTCATCGCCATAAGAATAATTAGCAGAATCGCCATTGGTGATTTCGCAGTCGCCCAGGGTAATGAATGCCCACCGATCGTCATAACGATCACCGTTAATATAGATATTGCCACCAGTGTTCTTGGATACGCCGCCGGTAATCAGCGGCTTAAGTGTTTCGGGATCGCCGTCATCGTCAATAACGATCTTATTGGATGCATTGTTCATACCTGTCCGGCAGTTGATATTACCGCCATTGCCCTTAGGTGCTTTACCGCCGGAAATGACACCGCCAGTTACAGTTAAGTAGCCGTTATTGATATAGAAGTTACCGCCGCCGGTATAGCTGGCACTATTATTTGCCGTACCATTGGAAACCGTACCGCCGGTCATAGTGATGCGGCTATTGGTGGAACTGGTATAAACATTGCCACCGTTGAGCGCTGCTGTACCGCCATCGATCAGACCGCCCTTAATGTTCAGGGTAGACGATCCACCGACTTCAATGTTACCACTGCGACCGGTTGCCGTACCGGCAGAAATCGTTGCAGCTGTCAGATCGACGGTTGCATTGCTCAAAGATACATTGCCGGCATTCTTTGCATTACCGGTGGTGATCAATGCGCCTTCGCCAAATGTGCAAAGTGCCTTTGCTGAACTGGATGCACCAGCAATATAAATATTACCGCCATTGCCAACTGTTGCTTTACCACCGGAAATGGTACAGTTACTCAGTTCCAAATTACCGACGCAGTAAATATTACCGCCATTGCCTTCTGTTGCTGTACCACCGGAAATGGTGCCGGCTTCAACAGTCAGGGCCACTGCAGAATAGATGCTGCCACCGTTACCGGTAGTGGCTGTGCCGCCAACAAACTGCGGTGCGCTGGTATTCGTATCGCCGTCATCGGTAATCGTTACGGTACCGCCGGCAATGTAAAGGTTGCCGCCGTTGGTGGCAGTACCCCCCATCACTTTACCGCTCTTAACATTCAGTGTACCGTTAGATACATAAATATTTCCGCCGTAACCATCTCTGGTGCCGTTTTTCACAGTGCCACCCAGCAGATTAACTGTACCGTTCATCAGGTAAATGCCGCGGCAGGTATTATTGCCGTCAATGACTGCACCGTCATAGATATTGATCTCAGCACCTGCGACTCTGGAGTGTACAACCGCAAAGCTGGAGTTGGTATTGCGGAATGTACCACCGTACAGATTGATCTGGCCTTTTTGCTGAATTTCAACTGCGTAATTGTACAAATCGCTTTCTGTTCTGTTGCCGGTAGTGGTTACAACACCGGAATTATCCGCAGAGGTATCCATAATGTTGATCACACCATCAGCCTGCGCCACTGCGATTCGACCGTCCATAGACAGGGTCTGGCCGTTCAGGTTAAAGCACAAAGTAGCACCACTCTTAACAGACATAGCCTGATTCACACCTGTTGCATTATGGCTTGCTGCCAAATACAAGTGGGTGCCGTCAGCCTGCTCACCGATCGCACCGGAACCTTTGGTAGCAGTCCAGGTCTTATCAGCCTTACAGACCGGGCAGTATGCAACACCATCATTTTCCCAGGGAGCAAATGTAGCAGGTGCATTCTCACGCTCTGCCAGGGAAAATACATTATCCTTCAGTTCGACCTGCTGTGCAGAGCTATATGCCAGGAAGCAACCGTCCAGCAAAGCTGCATTTTCAGATGCTGCTGTCATAGCCTGACCAATATTACCGGACAGGTACACGGTGCCGCCGGTCATACCGGAAACATCGGCTACGACACCGGGCAGCAAGTACAGGCCACTCCTAGTAGCATTGTAGGTCACGCCGTTTACTGCTAAGGTCTTGACAATATTGGGCGTACCGGTCAATTTTACCTGTGTGCCTGCAAATGTGCCATCGGGCGCCGTGGTATAAATATCACCGGTAATGGTACCACCGTTAATATTTAGCACTGCAGGCGCGCCATCCGTCTCACTCAGGACACCGATATTGGCTGCAGCAGGCTTTCCGCCACCGGAACCACCGGCAATCTTTGCACCGGCTTCCACATTCACAGTTGCTTGCCAGGCACGGATATTGCCGCCCCAGTCACCGCCGCTGGTACCTTCCGAAGTACCGCCAACCACTGTACCGGTAACTGTCAGTACAGAACCGGTGCCAACAGAAATGTTACCACCGCTGGAGCCTGCAGTACCACCGGAAACAGTACCGGCTACTGTAAAGGTATTTTTCTCTGCATAGATATTACCGCCATTTTTGCTGGCATAACCACCGGTAATGCTGCCGGTTGCCATAGAGAAAGTAGCACCGGAAACCAGATAAACGTTACCGCCATTGGTAGTAGCATTACCGCCGGAGATCGTACCACCGCTGTAGCTGGTGCTGGTAGGCATATTGAATTTACCGCTTGCGCCTACATAAACATTACCGCCATTGGTCGCCGTACCACCGGAGATGGTGCCGCCATACATTGTAAATGTACCGCCGGTCACAGAAATATTACCGCCATTGGTATTGCTGCCACCGGAGATGGTACCACCATACATATTGAATGTACCTGCTTTCACAGAGACATTGCTGACCGTACCACCGGAAATGGTTGCACCGGCATACAGATACATTTTAGAGTTTGCACCGGACAGGTAGAGCGGGGTACCGCTGGGAACCGTGTAGGTACCACCATAGAAATAAACACGGGCAGTGCCAAGATACGCAAGGCAACCGTCTACAGCAGCTTTTTTGGTATTGGCATTGACTTGACCACTACCAAAGATATTGATCCGTGCGTTATTGGAAACATTGAACATACGGGTAGTACTGGAAAGGGTACTTCCGTTCAGATGGATGCAACGAACAGCATTGCTGTTAAGATTATACTGTGCCGTATTGGAAATGCCGCCCTCCGGAACATAGTAATGCCCCGCCGCCAAAGCGGTAGCAGTCGTAATTTGGGGCAACGGCTTCCATTCTACTGCCGTGCCGCCACAGACCGGACAGATCTGCGACGTCGAAGACGCAAAATCAATGGGCGCATTTTTGCCCGTTGTTGCCGGGTCATCAGCCGCCTTTACCTCGTAGCTTGGTGGGACAATCATTGTGATCACCATTGCCACAAGTAGCATTGCCGAAATCCAACGTTTTTTCATATTGTTATCCCTCCTAAATTTTTGCTATTCTTGATAATTACATTTTATCACGCACTTTTTCAAATAACATTCAAAATCTTCTGCTGTTTTATCGATGCTTTGCACTTTTTTCCCTATATGCCCTGTTTTTGCTGTGATGTGTTGCATTTTTAAAGGATGCATTGTATAATAGAAAAGATAAGGAAAGGAGGCTTTCAAATGGATTGTCCCTACTTTACCGTTGTTCGGTTTGATTCCTTCCGCATCAATTCCGATCCCAACTTAAAATGCTTTGACCCCCTCGCTGAACAAGCTAATTTAACCTCTGCCTATGAGTTTGAGTTCTACACCGAGGATTGCGACGGTGGTCTGATGGCAGACGGTGTGCTGTACCCTGCCCGTAAAAACTACTTTAGTTGCTGCAAGCCGGGATGTATGCGCAAACTGACCCTTCCCTATCGGTGCTATTTTTTCAATATCACCACCGAAAACCCGGATCTGAAAAAGGCGTTGGACAAGCTGCCTCTGTATGCTTACTGCCCGGAATCGGAAGCCATTTGGGATATTTTTCAGGAAATGCTTACCATTCACGACGGCAATACCCTCCATGCCCGCTTGTTGCTGGAAAGCTGCATCTGCCGGATCCTGAGCATTCTGCTGCGGCAGGAGTATGCCGTTCCGGATTACGAAGAAGCCAATGTCCGAAAGCATCAGGATATCTTGCTGGCAGCAGACCGGTATTTGCGGGAACATTTGCAGGAGCCGGTAAATCTCAAGCAGCTGTCTAAAGGCAGCGGTCTGCACCCCACCTATTTTCACAAGCTTTTCACCGCTGCATTCAAGCGCTCCCCCGCAGAACAGCTGATGTGGTACAGAATCACCGCTGCCACCCAAATGCTGACTGGCGATGACCGTCCCATTGCAGAAATCGCAGAGCTTTGCGGTTTCTCTTCGCAAAATTATTTTAGTTATAAGTTTAAGGCACAATGCGGTGAATCCCCTTCCCAATATCGTAGTGAGAGAAGACAACACAATCCCTTGCGCGGTGCATAAGCGCCGTTATCAATCCAATGATATAACAGCAAAACTCCTACCTTGGGTAGGAGTTTTTTCATTCCCAGTATAATTATAGGTTGAATTTTATGCATTTTTTGATATACTCATAAACGGAGGTGCTTTTATGGACTCTAAAATCGCTTTCGGCAATAATTTAAAGCAACTACGCAAAAAACATAAAATGACAAGATCGCAACTGGCGGAAAAGATCGCCTATTCTGAAAAGTCAGTGGAAAAATGGGAAATGAGCGGTGCTTTGCCCCCTGTAAACATCGTTTGCCAACTGGCTGATATTTTCCAAACCAGTGTTGATAGTCTCCTTTTCAGCCAAAATATTCCCATCCGCTACCTTTTGGGCATTGACGGAGGTGGCACAAAGACGGAATTTTTGCTGACCGACCTTGCAGGAAAGCCTGTCCGTCGTGTGATTCTGGGTGCATCCAACCCTGTGGATATTGGCATTGAGAATACGAAAGCCGTTCTGCTGGAAGGCATCCGTCAAGTCTGCGAAACCGTTGATCACCGGGAAATTTCCGTTTATGCCGGTTTAGCAGGCGGTATCACCGGAAACAACCGGGAGACCATTGGGCAATATTTACATTCTCTATCTTTCGGTGCGGTAGCCAGCGGCAGCGATGTGGACACGGCACTGGAGCTTTGCCTTCAGGGCGGTGACGGCATCAGTCTGATCATGGGTACCGGTGTGGTGGCTTTCGCTATGGAAAAGGGCAACAAGCACCGGATCGCCGGTTGGGGATATCTACTGGACAAAGGTGGCAGCGGCTATAATCTGGGCGCAGATGCGCTGGACAGTGCCCTGCGTCATATAGACGGCAGAGGCGGCAGCCCGCTGCTTTTACAGCTGATTGAAGAGAAGCTGCAAAAGCCCCTTGCCGAATCCATTGCCCATATTTATCGCAGCGGCAAAGCCGGTATTTCTTCTTATGCACCGCTGGTATTTGAAGCCTACAGCCAAAACGACCCGGAAGCCAAACGAATCCTGAGAAGAAATGTGCAGGAGGTCTGTCAGATCATTGAAGCCGGCTGCGCACACTTTACCGACACACCCAAAATCGCCATCTGCGGCGGTCTTGCCAAGCAGGCAGATATACTGGCACCGCTGTTTGCGGCTTATTTGCCCGATGGTATGATGCCGGAATTTGTTACGGAACCCATTGTAAATGGAGCTGTCGCTTTGGCGCGGCGGAACACAGAAAGAGAGGAAAGCGTATGCTGAATACCGAAAAAAGAAATCCCAATACTTACCATATTTCCCAGATGTCCAGCTACGATATCGTAAAAACCATCAACGATGAAAACGCACAGGTATCCATAGCCATCGAAAAGGCACTGCCGGAAATAGCCAAAGCCTGTGATGCGGTGGCGAACGCTATCCAAAACGGTGGTCGGGTATTTTATATGGGTGCCGGTACCTCCGGTAGACTGGGTGTCTGCGATGCTGCCGAATGTCCCCCTACCTTCGGTGTTTCTCCGGAGCTGTTTATGGGTGTCATTGCCGGTGGTCCCGACTGTATGTTCCGAGCTGCCGAAAATCAGGAAGACGATCCGGAGCTTTCCCTCCGGGATCTGAAATCCCGTAACTTTACACAGAAGGATATTGTGATCGGCACCTCCGCTTCCGGCTCTGCATCCTATGTGATCTCCGCCATTAACTATGCCAAGAGCTTAGGCGCTGTGACCGTTTCCATCACCAATAACCCGGATACCCTGCTGGGCACCTCTGCAGACATCAACATCTGTGCCGATACCGGTCCGGAAGTGATTACCGGTTCTACCCGTATGAAGGCAGGTACTGCGCAAAAGATCATTATGAATATGATCTCCACCACCGCTATGGTGAAATGCGGTCACGTCCACGAAAACCTGATGATCAACTTAAAACCCACTAACAAAAAACTCCGCCGCCGTGTGATCCGCATTGTGGAAGAAATTCTCCATTGTGACGAAGTGCAAGCCGAAAACCTGCTGAAGCAGCACAATTGGAGTATTCGCACCGTAGTGGACGTGGAGACTAAAAATGGATAAGATCTCTTATATTAAAACCGAAAACGGTGCCCAAAGACTATACGTTCACGGAAAACCGCTGCCGGGTCTTGCCTACATCACTTATCTGACAGACAAAAACTGCTATCGGGATTTTGCCGACGCCGGATACCGGCTGTTCTCCTTCCCCGTTTTCTTTGGACATCAGGCGCTGAACGAACGCTCCCAGTTGCCTGTATTTACACAGGGCATTTTTGACGGGGAAACACCGGATTTTTCCCGGTTTGACCGGGATATGGCACAGCTTTTGGATGCCCGTCCCGATGCGTACATTTTCCCCCGGGTCAATGTATCCACACCGAAGCGCTGGGAGGATGCGCACCCCGATGAACTGAACTACACCGGTATCCTCTCCCAACCGGAGAGCAAACCCCGGGCCTGTTTCTCCTCCGACCTGTGGGCTCAGGAAGTCAAAGATATGCTGCGTATTTTTATCAGTCATATCGAAAAAAAGCCCTACCGGGATCATATTATCGGCTATCAGATCGCCGGTGGCAATACCGAGGAATGGTTTCCCTTTGATATGGCCGGTTCTGTAGGTCCCCGCAGTGACGAGAAGTTTGCCGCTTATGTAAAAAAGACAGGAAGCACTGGCAGTCATGGCGAATATATGGCATTTTTGTCCCAGGTGCTTGCGGATCGTCTTTGCGAGTTTTCCCACTATATGAAAGAGCTGACCGATTACCGTTATGTAGTAGGCTGTTTTTACGGCTACACCTTCTCCTGTCCCCAAACTTATACCAATCACCACGCTCTAAAAACGGTTTTGGAGTGCCCGGATATTGATTTTATCTGCTCCCCTATCTCTTATGACTATGTCCGGCAGGCAGGCAGAGACCACCTCTATATGCTGCCCGTCGATTCCGTAAAGCTTCATAGCAAACTGTATTTTACGGAAAATGATACACGCACCCACCTGTCCCAACCGGTCAACAATATGCCCTGGTACAATAAGCCCTTGTGGTTTGGTCCGGAAACCGAAGCGCAAACCCTGGACATCCTGAAAATGCACTTTGCCAAATCCCTGCTCCACGGTCACGCAGGCTGGTGGTTTGATATGTGGGGCGGCTGGTTCCAAAGCAGTGGCTATATGGCTTTTATGGAAAAGGCATTGAAGATCACCCGGGATGCAATGGTGCTCCCGCTGGGCAGCACCGCAGAGGTGGCTGTCTTTGCCGACGAAAAAGCATACTGTAAAGCCTGTGACGATAGCCTAAGCCGCAAAATCTGTCAGACACTGCATACTGTTAGTGCAGCTGGTATTCCCTACGATGTTTATTTGGCGGAAGATTTCCCCCAAGTGGATATGAGCAAGTATAAAGCTATCGTACTTTTAGAGCCTGCGGCAACAGATGCCTCTCAAGCGGTAGCTGCATCCGGTCTTCCCCTGCTGAAAATCAATGCGGCCAATCTGGAAATCACCGGAAAACAGCTGCGGGCATTTTGCGAATCTGCCGGTGTACACCTTTACAGCCGTAATAATCTGGTGGTATATGCCAACGAGAGCTACCTGTTTATCCACACCGTCCAAGACGGTCAGCAGCAGCTTTACACAAAGGAAAATACAGCACTGACAGATGTATTTACCGGTCTTCCTTTTGAATGCACCTTCAATGCCCCCACCGGCAAAAGCTATCTCCTGAAAAAGAACTAAAAACGGCAGCATAAAGCTGCCGTTTCAGAGTGTCAAAAAAGCCGCCAACCGTCAAAAAGCAGTATGAAGTGATAAATTCAAATAAAGCCTTCCCCCTTGGGGGAAGGTGGCAAAAATCTCTGATTTTTGACGGATGAGGGGATAAAAATGCTTGCTGCGCAAG
>JAZNRQ010000115.1:0-8812 GCA_045590735.1 Faecousia sp.
TAGCCCTCCTTGCCGTTGTCTGCTGCGTTGACGGTGATATCATTTGCCAGATAGTAGTGGCTGCCCAGCATCTGCACGAAGGTCTCCTGCCCGGTGATAGGCGTCCAGGTGGCCAGCTTGTGACAGACGGAACACCAGGCATCCTGTGTTCCCTCCAGGAACACCAGCGGATCGTTGCTGAGGGTCATATCCACCGCAGTATGGAGCGCATTTTCTACCACAGTGATGGGTTCATGACCCATAGCAGGCTTAAAGTAATTCTTATAGGTCTCGGCCTGGGCTGTAGGCTCAGTAAACACGCCGCTTGCCATCACGGTGATATCCGTCTCTGCGGTCAGATCTCCCAGGGTCAGCTTCATTCCTTCCGGAATCACCAGCTCATCCAGCTTCGGTCCACCGGCAAGACTTAGTTTGCCGGAAGCAACTCCCACAATACTGTTGATCTCAGGCGTGCCGGAGATATTTACCGTAGAAGTGCCTACCATATAGATGCCGTCTCCGTTGACTGCCTGGCAGTCCCGGATCACGCCGCCGGAAATATTCGCAGTGGAACCGGCAAGATACACGGCACCGCCTGCACCGGAGGTCTTACCCTTTTCCAAAGTGCCGCCGGTGATGTTCACCGTACAGCCGTTTTGGGCATAGATGAGACCGCCCTGGGTGGCAACTTTTGCCTCGGCTGTGGTGGTGACCGTGCCGCCGGTAATGGTCAGCTCACCGCCGTTTAACACCAGCAAGCTGGTTGCCCAGCCGTCCACGCCTGCGCCCTCCAGTCTGCCGCCTCCGGCCAGGTCCATAATGGTCAGCTTATCGTAAACCAGGAAGTTTCTGCCGTAACTGGACAGGGTCTTGCCGTTAAGGTCCAGCACCACATCATAAGTAGTAGCACCGGCATCGTCCTTGCCTACGGACCGCTGCCAGGTCAGGAAGTCGCTTGCCATATAGTAGTGTGCGTCTGCCTCGTAAATGCTACCCAGGTACGGCTCCCAGCGCACATCTTTGTTGCAATGGGGGCAACGGGTCACAGGACCACCTACATGGGTGTTTCTGGCGGTCACATAGATCACCAGCACCTGCCCGTCCGAATTTGTGTAGCCGGTCACCCGGTCGCCGGGCTGCAGCTTGACTTCTGCGCCGAAGGGCTGCGCACCGTTGCTGACATCATAGATCTTGCAATTCTTTGCCAGGGTTCGGGTCACCTTGGTGCCGTAATCGGAGGAGGCAGGACGGGTACGCTCCACAGTGACGCTCTTGGAGCTGACCTTCATCACATCGTAACCGAAGACCGCACCGCCACCCACGCCCATAGCCGTGGTAGCAGAGCCTGCCTTCTGGATCACATCACCCTTCACCTCCATAGCCATGGCGCTGCTGTAGGAATCCACACGGTCTATGACAGCCTTATCCTTCGTCTTGAAGGTTTTGACCTTGCCGTCCACCGCCAAGTCCACATAGTACCAGCCTTCTGCGTCGGGGACACGGGTACTCTCCAGCCGGGCAGCATCAAACTGCTGAAAAACAGGCCAGTAGAGCTTGCCGTTGATCTTTCGGGTCAGCACATAGATAGCGGTGATCTCCTGGTTTTCACCGGAGGCGAAGGCCTGGATCTGATCATGGAGCTTTAGGGTAGTCTTTTCTCCGTAGGACTTTTCAAAGTTTTCGCTGACGTTATAGATCTTGCAGTCTTTGGCGATTGTGAAGGTGGCACTTTGCCACTTCGTCTCACCGTCATCTGTGTAGTAGTAGGCATTGAGCAGCTGTCCCTCCAGCTTGCCCACATAGTTATAGTTACAGCACTTGGCACCGGCAGGCATGGAGGAGGCTGCCGGGTAGGCTTCCTTCACAATGCCATCTTTGGTTACCTTCAGTGCCGCAAAAGGCGAGTACTGCCGGTCAATGATGGTGGCGATCTCCTTGCTCTTGGTCTTGACCGTCTGCCGCTTACCGTCGCAGAGGGTATCGAACACATAGTAGCCCTCTGCATTGGGGACGCGGGTGGTCTGCTTGGTGATGCCATCGTAGCGTCTGCCGATGTTGTAGTAAATTTTCGTGCCCTTCTGGTAGCGCTGGTGGATCATCACATAGCACACATCGCCGTACTTGTCACGCAGAGCTGTGACACCGTCGTACTGCCGGAGGGTGTCCTTCTGGAAGAACTTGGTACCGTAGTCGCCGGAGGCGTTATAGATCTTTACATCTGACGACAGCACATAGTTTCCGCCACCGTCCGGATTGCCGCCCGGCACGATGCGGGTAATGTTTCCGCTGAGCTGGGTGACGCTGCAGTTGGTGCCGATGGGTAAAAAGCCTGTGACGCAGGATTGGTCATAGACCTTCTGGATCACGCCGTTTTTCACATCCAGACCCATGATCTGCATATATTCCTTTTCGATATAGGTGGCGATATCCTTGCTTTTGGTTTTGACCTTGACGGTCTTGCCCTCACAACCCATCTCGAACACATAGTAGCCGTTTGCGTCCTTGGGACGGGTGGTCTCCTTGCCGTCGTACATAATGGTGGGGTTGTAGTACAGAGGCACATCCACCATCCGGTGGGTCAGGAAGATGTATTTTGCGGTATTGAACACATCGGTAAAGACGATGACCCGGTCATCGATCTGAAGGGAATCTACCTTCTGGCCGATGAAGTCAAAGGCGCAGTCTTGCAGATAGTCACTGTTAAAGATCTTGGTGGTCTCGTCAATCTGGAAGGTCTCGACCTGACCGCCGTGGAACAGCAGCCGCTCGGTGGTGACGGTGTTGCCCTCGATAGCAGTCACGTGGTAGACGTTGCATTTTAAGAGACCACGGATGGCCTCGTTGACGGTGACTACATCGGTGATGTAGCCCCCCTCATCCAGGTAGAGCCCCCTGAATTGGTTGGCATCGTCGCCGCTGTCGATGGCGTTGACCAGGTTCTTATCCTTGCACTTCATCTCCACCTGCTGCCCCTCATGGGCCATCAGGATGGTATAGACACCGTTTTCGTCCGGCACACGGCTGGTGCAGCCGGCAGTACTGTTCCAATGCTTTTCCACACGGATGTAAACACCTGCCGTAGGCTTCCGCTCTGAAAGGAACACATGGGTGGCCTTGCCGTCGGGCGTGCCGTAAACATACACCGTATCCATGGTCTCCAGCTCCGCAGGAGCACCCAAAGTGGGGGCATCAGGACGTACATCCATAATATAAGTAGTAGCATCGATAGGCACGGTGATGGGCATGCCATTCATAGCCATAGAGGAGTTCACCTCAAGGGTGGTGCCGTCGCAGGTGCGGACGAAAAACTCCTTGGCGAGCTCTGTGGCTGCTTCCTTGGCAACCACTGCGTCTATGATCAAGCCGCTCTCGTCAAAAACCAGACCCATAAGATTCATAGAGTCCATAAAGTTTACCAACTGCTTGTCGGTGGCCTGATACTCCACGATCTGCCCGTCGCAGACGAAGCGGAGGGTAAAAAGGCCGTTTTCATCCGGCTCTCGGGTGGAAAGGCCTGTTTCGGAATTTTCCGTATAGCTTTTGCCGTCCACATTCCAGCAAAGCTTGTAGGCAACCGGCGCTTCCTCAACGGGCTTAATCAGTTGGAATAATTTTGGGAGCAGCAGTGCCAAACACGTAGCTGCCGCAGCCAGAACCACCACTGCGATCAAAAGCAGCCACGGCCACACCTTCTTTTTTGTTTTTTTCATTTCCATAAGAATTCCTCCTTATTTGCTGATAGGGAATTTTAATTTTAAGATTTCAAATTTGGCGGCGTCTCGCCGCTCAAGATATTTGGAAATTAAATACGCAGGTTATTTGTGAATATTTTAATTTACATTTTTCATTTTCATAGTATAATAATAGTATCAAATCCAGCCAGTGCAGACAATGGCTATTTGTGGGTTTTATTCCTCGTTTTTTTGGGAGGTGTGCAATATGAGCAAAGACGATGTTTTCCAGCCGCGCCTTATGGAGGTCACTGTTCTCTATGCGGAAGAAGAGCATCTGTGGCCAGGAGCCAAATCCGGTCCCCTGATTCGCAGCGCCTACATCATTGAGTGCTGCACAGAAGGTACGGGCACTATGGAGATTAACGGAAAATCTTTTTCCATTCACCCCGGCGACTGCTATGCGTTGCTGCCCGGCACCTCCGTCACTTTCCACTGCGGAAACGAAAACCCCCGGGGCGGCTTTTGGTGCGCTTTGGAGGGCTTTGCTGTTGGAAAAAATCTGGAAAAAGCCGGCATTACCCCAGAAATGCCATTTCTGCCGTCAGAACTCTTTGAACCGGTGAAATTCTGGCTGCAGCTGATGGCACAGCACTGGCCCTGCAAAGACGAAGGCGCACAGCTGCGGCAAACTGCCTGCGCCTACGGATTACTCGGTGCACTGCTGCAAAACCGTCCTGCCACGGACAACACCAGCATCATTGAAAAAGTCATTGGCTTTATGAAAACCAATTATCACGAGGATCTGACCCTGGATATTCTGGCACGGCAGGCAAGCTTGGAGCGAACATATTTTTCCTATATCTTTAAGCAGAAGACCGGCTGTTCCCCACACAGCTACCTGACCCAAATCCGGGTGCACAAGGCCGCTCAACTGCTTGGCACACGAAAACACACCATTACGGAAGTGGCCTATATGGTCGGTCTGACTCCTCATAATTTTTCCCGACAATTCCGGCAGGTTATGGGTGTGACCGCAAAAACCTACCAGCAGCTGCAGACGCAAGGCTCCGGTGCTACGGATCCGAACAAATAAAAAGAGGATGCATCAAGCATCCTCTTTTTTCAGAGTGTCAAAAAAGCCGCCAACCGTCAAAAAGCAGGATGAAGTGATAAATTCAAATAAAGCCTTCCCCCTTGGGGGAAGGTGGCAAAAATCTCTGATTTTTCACGGATGAGGGGATAAAAATGCTTGCTTCGCAAGGCTTTTTGACTTACTGCGCAACTCGCCCCTCTCGAGTATCCACATACACTTCGGGGACGAGTTGCTTGTCTTGTCGTCTTTAGTGACCTCTGCCAGTCTGTCAAAAATAAATTTTTTGACAGACTGTAAAAAGAGGATGCATCAAGCATCCTCTTTTTTGATTATTTCAGGTGTTCTTCGTTGATCAGAATATGCACATCGTCCAGCTGCTTTTGAGAAACAGTGGTAGGTGCGTCCATCATCAGATCCTGTGCGGTTTTGTTCATGGGGAAGGTGATCACCTCATGGATACTCTCCTCGCCGCACAGCAGCATCACGATCCGGTCAATGCCGGGGGCTGCACCTGCGTGGGGAGGTGCGCCGTAGGTAAAGGCATTGTACATTGCGGGGAACTTTGCCTTCACATCCTCTTCACCCAGACCCACCATCTGGAATGCCTTGACCATAATTTCCGGGTCGTGGTTACGGACAGCGCCGGAAGCGGATTCGTAGCCGTTTACCACCAGGTCGTACTGGTC
This sequence comes from Faecousia sp., assembly GCA_045590735.1. GTDB lineage: Bacteria > Bacillota > Clostridia > Oscillospirales > Oscillospiraceae > Faecousia. The sequence continues at coordinate 5,433 of JAZNRQ010000115.1, forward strand.
GGCAATGATGGCCAGCAGCTTATCCATATCACCCTCAGCATCCAGCAGGGTCTGCATACCGCCCTGGGGCATGGAGAAGGGGTTGTGGCAGAATTCCAGCTGACCGGATTCCTCGCCCATTTCGTACATGGGGAAGTCCACGATCCAGCACATTGCGTACTGCTCCTCGTCGAAGTGACCGGGGATGCGCTTGCCCATCATGGTACGGATCACACCGGCGGTCTTTTGAGCAGCCAGCTTCTTGCCTGCGGCCATACAGACAAAGCTGCCGGGCTTTAGGTTCAGCTTTTCGGTCAGAGCGGCTTTTTGCTCGGTCAGGAACTTGGAGATACCGCCGGTCAGCTCACCGTTTTCGTCCACCTTGAACCAGCAGCACTTATTGCCGGTCTGCACTTCCACATCATTAAGCAGCTTGTCGATCCACTTTCTGCCTTCGGAGAAATTATCCACCGCAACAGCCTTGACCACAGCGTTCTGGAAAGGACCGAACTCGCTGCCTGCCACGGCATCGGTAATGTCCTGCAGCTCCAGGTCAATACGCAGATCCGGCTTATCAGAGCCGTAACGCTCCATAGCCTCGTTGAAGGGGATCCGGATGAAGGGATAGGAGGAAACTCTTTCGTATTTGCCGAACTTGCAGAAAATGGGCTGCAGCACCTCTTCCAAAGTGGTCAAAACATCGTTCTGAGAGGCAAATGCCATTTCCATATCCAGCTGATAGAATTCACCGGGAGTCCGGTCTGCACGGGCATCTTCATCACGGAAGCAGGGTGCGATCTGGAAATAACGGTCAAAGCCGGAGGTCATCAGCAGCTGCTTAAACTGCTGAGGTGCCTGGGGCAGTGCGTAGAACTTGCCGGGATGATTCCGGGCAGGTACCAGGTAGTCACGGGCACCCTCGGGAGAGGATGCGGTAAGGATGGGGGTGGTGATCTCCAGGAAACCCTTCTCGGTCATAGCCGCACGAATGGCAGCCACCACCTGGCAGCGAAGAATGATATTCTGCTTGACAGCGGGATTCCGCAGATCCAGATACCGGTACTTAAGGCGGGTATTTTCGTCAGCGTCCTTACCCTTGTTGATCTCAAAGGGCAGCTGATTGTGACGGCACTTGCCCAGGATCTTGATCTCGGTGGGAACCACCTCAATCTCACCGGTAGGCAGCTTGGGATTCTTGCTTTCCCGCTCCCGGACAGTGCCGGTAACCTGAATGGTGGTTTCCTTATTAATACCTTTAATAATCTGCATCATTTCTGCGGTTTCCACCACCACCTGAGTGGTGCCGTAGTAGTCCCGGAGAACCAGGAACGCAAAGTTTGCGCCCACCTCACGGACATTTTCCAGCCAGCCGGCCAGCGTAATATTTTTGCCTGCGTCCGCAAGCCGCAGCTCGCCGCAGGTATGGGTTCTGGATTGGAACATATTTTGATCCCCTTACTTTTTTGTTTTGTATCGATTATTTTCGCATAAATGCATCAAAAAGTCAAGCAGGGGCGGCAGTAACATTCAAACTTAAAATTCCAATTTATCGAGTTGTATTAAATTCGTATAACCTATATTGTCATTGCGAGCCAGTGCGCACACTGGCGTGGCAATCTATTGGTAACACTTGGTTTTTAGATTGCCACACCAGTGACATCGGTCACTGGTTCGCAATGACAACAAAAATTGTAATCGCTCTATAAACCGGAATTTTCCGTGGGGTCAAGAGAACTTTGATAAAAAATCCACAAAAATACAAATGCAGGAATTTTTAAACTGTGAAAACTATTAAAAATTGAAAAATTTGTGTTTTTTGGATTGATTTTATGATTCTTTTGTTCTACAATAGGTGGCAGTTGCAATTTGGAGGGGATTCTATGCTGAATGTTGTGTTGGTAGAGCCGGAAATCCCTCAAAACTGCGGAAATATTGCCCGCACCTGTGCTGCCACCGGCGCAAGACTGCACCTGATCCGCCCCCTGGGTTTTGACATCTCGGAAAAAGCGGTAAAACGGGCAGGCCTTGACTACTGGCATTTGGTGGAGGTTTTCGATTACGAGAACCTGGCGGACTTCTTCGCAAAGAACGATGTAAAGCAAATGTGGTGTCTTTCTACCAAAGTGCCCCGGTGCTATACAGAAGCAAATTTTGAAGATGGCTGCTACCTGTTTTTCGGCAAGGAAACAAAAGGCCTGCCGGAGGATTTTTTGGAAGATCACCGGGAAAGCTGCGTCCGCATTCCTATGCGGCAGGAGGCACGGAGCCTGAATTTGAGCAACAGCGTCGCCATTGCGGTGTATGAAGCATTGCGGCAGCGAAATTACCCCAATCTTTTGGATCACGGAAAAATGGGAGAGTAATCCCTGTAAAATATGGAGGAAAAACAATGAACTACAACAAGAAGTCTATTGAAGATATCGAAGTAGCCGGCAAGCGGGTTCTGTGCCGCTGCGACTTCAACGTTCCCACCAAGGACGGCAAGATCACTTCCGATAAGCGTATCGTTGCCGCCATGCCCACCATCGAGTACCTGGTCAACAAGGGTGCCAAGGTCATCCTCTGCTCCCATATGGGTAAGCCCAAGGGCGAGTGGAAGCCCGAGCTGAGCCTGAAGGTAGTTGCAGAGCGGATCTCCCAGTTGCTGGGCAAGGAAGTTATTATGGCTTCCGACGTGGCAGGTGAGGATTCCAAGGCTAAGGCCGCTGCTCTGAAGGATGGCGACGTGATGCTGCTGGAGAACACCCGTTACATCAAGGGTGAGACCAAGAACGATCCCGAGCTTTCCAAGGCACTGGCTGACCTGGCTGACATTTTCGTAAACGATGCGTTCGGTACTGCACACCGTGCCCACTCCTCTACCGCAGGTGTTGCTGACTACCTGCCTGCTGTTTCCGGCTACCTGGTGCAGAAAGAAGTTTCCATTATGGGTAAGGCTCTGGCTAACCCCGAGCGTCCCTTCGTGGCGATCCTGGGCGGTGCTAAGGTTTCCGATAAGCTGAATGTTATCAACAATCTGCTGGAGAAGGTAGACACCCTGATCATCGGCGGCGGTATGGCTTATACCTTCCTGGCTGCACAGGGCTACACCGTTGGTAAGTCCCTGGTGGACAACGAGAAGCTGGACTACTGCAAGGAAATGATGGCAAAGGCTGAGGCTAAGGGCGTAAAGCTTTTGCTGCCTGTGGACACTGCTGTTTCCGCTTCCTTCCCCAACCCCATCGATGCCGAGATCACCGTTGACTATGTGGATTGCACTGCAATTCCCGAGGATCAGATGGGTCTGGACATCGGTCCCAAGGCTTGCGCAGAGTTCGCAGCAGCTGCCAAGGCAGCTAAGACCGTTGTTTGGAACGGACCTATGGGCGTGTTCGAGAACCCCACTCTGGCAAAGGGTACCA
>JAZNRQ010000116.1:0-2835 GCA_045590735.1 Faecousia sp.
CGTATAACCTATATTGTCATTGCGAGCCAGTGCGCACACTGGCGTGGCAATCTATTGGTAACACTTGGTTTTTAGATTGCCACACCAGTGACATCGGTCACTGGTTCGCAATGACAACGAAAATTGCAATCGCTCGATAAATTGGAATTTGAAGAGGTGAAATGATGGACACAGAAGGTTTGGTCGATCAGGTAATAAAGAATATTTTTGTAGAGCTGGAGGCTTCCGGGCGGCACGTCCACGTAACCGAGCAGCAGGCGAAAACCCTGTTCGGTCACGATCTGACCCCAGCTCGTCCCCTGTCCCAACCGGGACAGTATTTGGCAAAGGAGCGGGTAACCGTCATCGGGCCTAAGGGGCAGTTTGAAAAGGTAGCGGTTTTAGGCCCGGCACGAAAAGAGGGACAGGTAGAAATCTCCCTCACCGACGGCAAGGTTTTGGGTATCACACCACCGGTACGGCTTTCCGGAGACATTGCCGGCTCTCCCGGGGCGGTGCTTGTGGGCCCACTGGGGCAAGTGACCCTCCCGGAGGGGGTCATCTGCGCCCGACGGCACATCCATATAACCCCGGAGGATGCTGCCCGGTTTGGTGTGACGGACAAGCAAACTGTCCGTCTGCAAACGTTCACAGACCGTCCCCTGATCTTTGACGACACAACGGTGCGGGTCAGCAAGGATTTTGCTACCTTCGTGCATTTGGATTACGATGAGGCCAACGCCTGCGGTTACCGGTCCGGGGATCTGGGGAGGATCTTACTATGAAAGCACTGCTGATCGGCACTGCCCCGGATTGCAGCCTGGGCTACAGCTATGTGGACGCACCCCCTTACGACGGGGTGGTCATTGGGTCACTGACCCTCTCCCAACAGCTCTGCTTTCGGGAGGATGCGGTGCTGACGGCTTTGGCACAGGGGATGCCGGTGGTGCTATACACCCCGGGACTTGCCGGTGCACCGGGCAGCCGTGCCCTGTCTGCGGCATTGGCGGCAAAAAGGCGGGAACTGAAAAACTGGGGTGTGGTTTTTACCGACGGACAAAGCCGGAAACTGATCACCGCCCAGCAGGCACGGGTTATGGTGGAAACGGGAACCCGTCCCGCCCCCGGTGCGGTGCTGACACCCCTTGCAAAAGAAATCTTGGAGGGCAAGAAATGAAAATCGGAACAGTAACAGGCTCGGTTTGGGCCACCCGGAAGGCGCAATGCCTGTCCGGACAGACCTTTTTGGTGGTGCAGACCCTCAGCGGTACCATCGTAGCAGCAGACCACGTGGGTGCCGGTACCGGTGACCGGGTGCTGGTGGTCACCGGCAGCGCGGCGGCCCGCTTCTCTATGGAAGCACCTACCGACGCCGCCGTAGTCGCCATTTTAGATATGGAAGAAAAATAAATTCGGAGTTTATCGGGCTGTTTCGATACACCTTGTCATTCTGAGCGAAAGCGAAGAATCCGTATTCTCCTTGAGATTGCCACGCCAGTGTGCGCACTGGCTCGCAATGACAATATAGGTTATACGAATTTAAAACAGCTCGCTAAACCGGAATTTAATTCTCAATTCGGGGCTCTCAATTCTCAATTAGGAAAAGGGGGACGGAGTATGTCTGTCCACGAGATACTCATTTATATTATGGCCTTTTTTGCGGTGCTGGGTGCATTGGACCGGATCTTCGGCAACCGGCTGGGCTTGGGAGAGGAATTTGAAAACGGCATTTTGGCAACAGGCTCCCTGGCCCTTGCAATGGTGGGAATCATCTCCCTTGCCCCGGTGCTGGCAAGCCTTTTGCGTCCGGTGATCGTGCCGGTGTACCGCTTTTTGGGAGCAGACCCCGCCATGTTCGCCGGTACGATCCTTGCCTGCGATATGGGCGGCGCATCCCTGGCAAAAGAGCTGACAAACGATCCGCAAGCGGCTGCACTGGGCGGCATTTTGGGCGGCTCTACCATCGGCGCAACGGTAGTATTTACCATTCCTGTGGCAATGGGTATTCTTTCCGAAGAAGACCGCCCCGCTTTGGCAAAAGGCGTTCTGGCAGGCATCGTTACCGTGCCGGTGGGTATCTTTGTGGGCGGCCTTGTTGCCGGAATTCCCATTTTGAAGATCCTGCGGAATCTGATCCCCATCGTGCTGATTGCCGGGATCATTGCCATTGGTCTTTGGAAGGCAGAACGGTGGATGGTCAAGGCATTCGGTTGGTTCGGCAAGGGTGTCATTGCGGTGATCACCGTGGGACTTGCCGCAGCCATTGTAAAGAGTCTCACCGGCCTGACCCTGATCCCCGGTATGGTACCGGTGGAGGAGGGCTTTCTCACTGCCGGTGCCATCGCCATCGTACTGGCAGGTGCGTTTCCGCTGGTGAAGGTGGTCACACGGCTTTTGCGTAAACCTCTGCTGAAAGCGGGCAAATGGCTTGGGATCAATGATACCGCTGCCGGAGGCATTGTCGCCACCCTTGCCAATTCCATCGCCACCTTCGGTATGGTAAAAAATATGGACCCCCGGGGAAAGGTGGTCAACATCGCCTTTGCGGTCAGTGCCGCCTTTGTGTTCGGTGACCATTTGGGCTTTACCGCAGGCTTTGCCCCGGAAATGCTGCCGGCAATGATCGCAGGCAAATTAGCCGGTGGTGTCAGCGCCATCTTCGTGGCATTCCTGCTGACCAAAAGCCTAAAAAATGCCAATTAAATTCCGGTTTAGCGAGCTGTTTCAAATTATAATTTGCACCCATTATACCCTCTCCCGGGGAGAGGGTGCCCCGAAGGGGCGGGAGAGGAATGGCGTGCAGTGATAGTCAGCAAAAAGCCTGCTATTACGCAGTAATGATTGGATTTCCGCCCG
>JAZNRQ010000117.1:0-4045 GCA_045590735.1 Faecousia sp.
GGGCGGGAGAGGAATGGCGTGCAGCGATAGTCAGTAAAAAGCCTGCTATTATGCAGTGATTTGGGTTTTCCTCCCGCATTCCTCTTCCGACCTCGCTACGCTCGGCCACCTTCCCCCCGCGGGAAGGTATTGGTGCAGTGCGAATTTGAAACAGCTCGATAAATTGCAATTTAATTCTCAGCTCTCAATTCTCAATTAAAAAAGGAGGGCATCAAGCCCTCCTTTTTTATTCCGCTTCCACGCCGCCCTGGGGACGGATGCTCAGCACGTGACAGGCACCTTTGCCCAGCACATTGTCAATACCGGCTTTAAATTCCTCCAGCAGTCGGTTCGGCACAAATGCCTGAACCGTACCGGCAAAGCCGCCGCCGTGTACCCGGTAGCCGCCGGTGCCTTTCAGCAGCTTTTTACACAGGGCAAGGGAAATTGCCACATCCTGCTGCGCCACCGCACCGGTGGGGATCACATTCTGCAGTGCCGTATAGGAAGAAAATCCGCTTTCCTTCATAAGCTGCAGATAGGTTTCAAAGTCGCCCTTCTGCAGTGCCGCCACCTGCAGCGGCACCCGGGCATTTTCCTCGTAAAAATGGATGGCGCGCATCACCGCACGGTCGCCGCACTTTTCCCGAAGCACCGGAATTTCCCGGTAAAATTCTTTTTCGTCCACCTGCCGCAGAACATCCTTGCCGAAATGACCGGAAATCGCCTTCAGCTCCCGGGTAATGGCTGCGTATTCGTCTGTCAGGTCTGCGTGGCTTGCCCGGGTGTCGATAATACACAAAGCATAGCCGCAGGCGGAAAAATCAAAGGGAATGGGTGTGATCACCGGATTTTCCGGGTCTTCAAAGTCAATGCTGACCATTGCGCCCACCGCCGATGCCATCTGATCCATCAGACCGCAGGGCTTACCGAAAAATACATTTTCCGCATACTGGCCGATCATTGCGATCTCCGGCTGGGAGACCTTTCCGTCAAAGAACATACAATTGATGATCGTACCCATCAGCACCTCAAAGGCCGCCGAGGAGCTGAGACCGGAACCGGGCAGCACCGTGGATTCCATATAGGCATCAAAGCCCTTTACCTGACAGCCCAGCTGTGTAAACCGGGCAGCTACACCCCGCACCAGTGCCGGGGTGGTATTGATTTCCTCTTCCACCGGCTGTAAATTTTTCAGGGATACCTCTGTCAGTGGGTAGCCCTTGGAGAGTACCCGAATGGTATCGGTTCCGTTTTCTCTTACCGCCGCCAGCATATCCAGATTCACCGCACCTGCCAGCACTCTGCCCCGCTGGTGGTCTGTATGGTTACCGCTAAGCTCTGTTCTGCCCGGTGCGGAAAAATATCTTTCCGCCTTGCCGCCGAAATTGGCAGAAAAGCCTGCGTCCAGAGCAGCTTTTTCTTCTTTTAACAGGATCCTTTTCTCCATAGTATGTACCCTCCCGGTGGTTTTTTACAATTATAAACCCTTCCAGCCAAAAAAGAAAGTATAATCTTTAAATTCCGGTTTGTAGAGCTGTTCTACCTTTGTTGTCATTGCGAACCAGTGACCGATGTCACTGGTGTGGCAATCTAAAAGCCAAGTGTTACCAATAGATTGCCACGCCAGTGTGCGCACTGGCTCGCAATGACAATTGCGTTATACGAATTTGAAACAGCTCGATAAACCGGAATTTAATATTCAATTTTCAATTAAAAAGGAGGGCGATCCTTTTTTATTATTTAATTGCCTTCCTGCAGGGGAGGTGTGGCGTTGTTTGCCACCTTGTAGTTCAGGTAGCGCATAGACAGGTTAAAGTCCATATAACGCTCGATCTCGTACTCGTGTACGCCAAAGCTGCTGTAGAACTTACAGGCCATTTCGTAAGCAACCGCCTTGTTGCCCTTAGCCAGCTGCTCCATAATCGCACCGTAGCCCTGGATGTACTCGGCGTGGTGCTCCAGCAACCGCCAGGAGATGGTCTGAGGTCTGACAGGGTTCTTCCGATGGTCCTTTGCCAGCTTTCTGCCCAGGGCTGCCAGCTCCTGTGCATACTCCAGATTGGACAGCTGCGAGGGAGCATAGTACTTATCAACAGAAGCATCATCGGAAGCTTCGCCAGCCATATAGGGATAATAGAATGCCTTCTCCACTGCCTTCATATAGGAAAGTGCCTTCTGCCAATCCTTACCGTAGGCGTGCTGGAAGTAGTCCTCCACGATTTCATCAAAGTCTGCATCCCGGTTCAGCAGGGTCTCCGCATACACATAAATTGCCAGACCGTTGGGGAAGAAGGATCTCTGAGAGCCGTCCTCCACATAGCCGTCAATACCCATGTACTTCAGGCTCTTGATATCCTCATAGACACGGCGGGCAATGTAGAGATTGCTGGGGTCTTGGTACTGGTGCTTCCAGAAGTGGTACTCATAGCTGAATGTGGGGCCAGGCCATACCTGCTGCCACTTCCGCAGCAATGCCAGGTGACCCATAGCATCCGGGGGTGCCTTCCAGTCGTTACGCACATAGGGCTCTGCCTCGGGAACGGGCATAGTCTCGTCCACGCTGGAGCAGTAGCTTCTGTGGATAGGTGCGTACAGCAGGCTGAACCGCCGGGGGTTATGGATGGTGATCTTCTCAGGAGCGAACAGGGTGTCCACATAGCAGATAAACACGATGCGGGTATCCAGACCTCTTTCGGTAAGGATATCGTCCAGCTCGTTCATAATCATCAGATAGTAGTCGCTGGGGCGCATCTTCTGACACTCTTCGCACTCGCAGTGGTTGCGGCTGCCGTCAGCCAGCCACACATGCAGGTAGTCCACATTGGTGGCCTGCTGTGCATAGTCGGCAATGTAGGTAGCCATCTGGGTGCGAACTCTGGGGTTGGACATACAGAGATTCGTGTTCAGGGCAACACCGCGCCACAGGTCCCGCTTGCCGCCGATCAGGGCAAGGGCTTCCTCCTGCTCGGGTGTCAGTGCCTGCTCCTGCTTCTTCCAGCCCTCGGTGGAGTCCAGGCCGAAGGGCTCGGCAGTCCAGCCGTGACCCATATCGTGGAACTGCAGACCGCGCTTGGAGATCTCCGCCTCGCACTGACGCTTCCACTGCAGCACCTGCTCATAGGAAACCGGCTCTGCGGGGCGGGTGGGGTTAAACTTATGGTCGTAGTAGTAGCCGTAGTACACGTAGGGAATGTCGAACTCGATCATATAGACGTTGCATTCCTGCTTTGCGTAGAAATCGATGGTCTCCAGCATACAGGTCTGGCTCTCAGCACCCTCGTTGCAGTGGCCGCGGAAACGGTGGTCAGCCATCTTGTGGTAAGTTTGGGGCTGGATGTCCGCAACGGGAACATACTCGCCGTCCACACCGGGGTACAGCCAGCGGCAGCCGTTGAGACGCAGGTAGCGGTAAACGGCAAACAGCACGCTTCTGGGATTGGAGCCTGCCAGAATACCGCCTTCCAGATCGGTGTCGATATGTACGATGTCGTCCAGCACCACATCCTCAGCTTCACAGGGAAGACCGAAATCCTCCAGAAGACCCAGACGGAAGCCGGTGGTTGCCTTGGGATCGTAGCAAATCGCGATCTCACCGCAACGGGGCATCATCATCCGCAGATACTCTTTGAGTTCTTCTGCGGCAAAGTCGATCACGTGATCGGCGCGGAGCTTGTTGATTACAAACATAATACCTCTCCTTTGTTTGATTTGCCTTATCATACCACAGAAAACTGCCCACTGCAAGCCAAAAAAAGGAAAATTGATAAAATTGCAAACTATCATTATAATATTTGAAGATATTACACATTTACACCCCCTATTCCATTTTGTAAAGCGGCGAGTCGCCGCTGACAGTTTCGTTCTGATACACTGGCGGTAATTGTTACGATGAGTGTCACTCGGTCACGATACTGCGATCTTTAAATTCCGGTTTAGTGCTCTGTCGAGCGAATTAAGAATTAAGAATTTAGAATTAAGAATTGTGGTATTTTCCTGAGGAAAATGATTTAAATCGTCGCCAAAGGCGACACGTTCATTCATAATTATTAATTCATAATTCTTA
>JAZNRQ010000118.1:0-3883 GCA_045590735.1 Faecousia sp.
CCGGCTTCATTTTCCTGCCCTGCGAGCTGATTGACCGCAACGGCGACAATCTTAAAAAGTGCGTTTTGCAGTATGCGAAGCTGTGGGATTTGCGTGCGGAATTCGTAAGTTGGGTGGAAACGGAAAATGTCTTCTGCTGCACATTGGTGGACCGGATCAACACCGGATATCCCAGAGATGAAAAAATCGAGCTGGGGTATGAAGACAATTTGGTCAACACTTCTGAATACTTCCACCTGTGGGTCATTGAGACCGACTACGACCTGGAAGCGGAGCTGCCCTTTGCCAAGGCGGGTCTGAATGTGATCGTCACCCCCAATGCGCTGGAAATGTACCGTACCCGGAAGGTGCGGATCCTCAACGGTGCCCACACCTCTATGATCCCCTATGCAATGCTGGAGGGATTTGACACGGTCAAATCCTGCATGGATGACGATGCTATGCGGGCATATCTGCACAAGTGTATGTTCGAGGAGATCATTCCCACACTGGACCTGCCGAAAGATGAGCTGGAGGCCTATGCGGCTGATGTGCTGACCCGGTTTGCAAATCCCTACATCAAGCACATGTGCGCTTCTATTGCGCTCAATTCCGTCAGCAAATTCAAGGTCCGGGTGCTGCCCTCTATTTTAGAGTACAAAAACCGTTTCGGCACCTATCCCAAGACCCTGCTTTTTGCGTTCAAAAAGCTGATGGAGTTCTATAAGACCGATATGACCAACGACGATCCGGAGGTCACCGCCTTTATGCGTGACCACACCCCCAGAGAGATCCTGGCAAACACCGCTCTGTGGGATATGGATCTGAGCGACATAGCAGAGGAGTTGGAAAAATGCTGATCCACAAGCTGGACAATGTGCAGGTGAATTTAGAAAACGGCCATAAATACGCAATTTGCCCCATTAAAAAGGGAGAAAATGTTATAAAATACGGTAACCCCATCGGTCACGCAACTTGCGATATCGCCCCGGGGGAGCATGTGCATACCCACAATTTGGCCACCAACCTGTCGGACAATCTGACCTATATCTACCAGCCGGAAGAAATGCACTTTCCGATCCGGGATCAGGGCAGAACCTTCCGGGGTTATATCCGGAAAAACGGGGATGTAGGTATCCGCAACGAGATATGGATCATAAATACTGTGGGCTGTGTCAATAAGATTGCGGAAAAACTGGCAAGACTGACCGGCGCGTATGCCTTTCCGCACCCTTTCGGCTGCTCTCAGCTGGGGGATGACCAGACGGTGACCCAGCAGATCCTCCGGGGTCTTGTGAATCACCCAAATGCCGCCGGTGTGCTGGTGCTGGGTCTGGGTTGTGAGAATAACCATATTGACTTATTTAAAGAAATTTTGGGAGAATATGACCCGGAGCGGGTAAAGTTCCTTGTGTGCCAGGAGGCGGAGGACGAGATCGCTGCCGGTACGCAGTTGATCGAAGAGCTGAAGGTCTATGCAGCACAGTTTCAGCCTGTGGATGTGCCGGTATCCCGGCTGCGGGTGGGCCTGAAATGCGGCGGCAGCGATGGCTATAGTGGCATTACCGCAAACCCGTTGGTGGGACGTTTTTCCGATCTGCTGATCGCCCAGGGGGGCAGCTGTATTTTAAGCGAAGTACCGGAAATGTTCGGCGCGGAGCATCTTCTGATGGGCCGGGCAGAAAGCCGGGAGGTTTTCGAGAAAACCGTGTCCCTTATTAATGATTTTAAAGACTATTATAAACGCCATGATCAGGTGGTTTACGAAAATCCCTCCCCGGGCAACAAGGCCGGCGGCATTACCACATTGGAAGAAAAATCCCTGGGATGTGTCCAAAAGGCCGGTGCGGCGCCGGTGGTGGATGTGCTGGATTACGGCGACCGGGTGAAGAAAAACGGCTTGTCCCTCTTAAACGGTCCCGGCAATGATATGATTGCCGGGACCAATTTGGCGGCGGCAGGCGCGCAGCTGATCCTGTTCACCACCGGTAGAGGAACGCCGTTGGGCGGGCCGGTACCGACGGTGAAGGTGGCAACCAATCACCACCTTGCTACCCACAAGGAAAAGTGGATCGATTTTGATGCCTCCCCGGTGCTGGAGGGCAAGGACATCGACCAGGAATTTTTCGATTATGTCCTGGGTGTTGCTTCCGGAGCGGAGACCAAAAACGAGCAGCAAAACTACCGGGAAATTTCTATCTTCAAATCCGGCGTAACATTGTAATTGAGAATTGAGAATTGAGAATGTAATTCCGGTTTAGCGAGCGATTACAATCTTCGTTGTCATTGCGAACCAGTGCGCACACTGGTGTGGCAATCTCAAGGAGAATACGGATTTTTCGCTTTCGCTCAGAATGACAAGGTGTATCGAAACAGCTCGAGAAATTGGAATTTGAACGACTGATAAAGGGAGTGTTATTTATGAAAACCATTATCCATGAGGATTTTTTATTAAAAACAGAAACGGCGAAGAAACTATACCATAAATATGCGGAAAATATGCCCATTATCGACTATCACTGCCACTTAAATCCCAAGCTGATCGCGGAAGACCATCCCTTTGAGAGTGTGGGCGAGCTGATGCTTGCCGGTGACCACTATAAGTGGCGCGCTATGCGTTCTTACGGCATCGACGAAAAATATGTCACCGGGGATGCGGATTGGAAAGAGAAATTCCGCGCCTTTGCAAAGACGCTGCAGTATTGCATCGGCAATCCTTTGTACCACTGGACACATTTGGAGCTGAAGCGGTACTTTGATATTGATGAGGCGTTAACAGAACAAAATGCCGATGAAATTTACGAAAAATGTTCCGCAAAAATTGCCGCCGGCGGCTTTACTGCCCGGCAGCTGATCGAAAATTCCGGGGTCAAGGTGGTATGCACCACCGATGACCCGATGGATTCCTTGGAGTACCACGCTGCCATTCGGGAAAGTGGATTTGCTGTAAAGGTGCTGCCCGCTTACCGTCCCGATAAGGTGGTGAATATCCACAAGGAAACATTTTTGCCCTATATTGCTCAGACAGGTGTAAAAGACTATGGGGAATTAAAGAAATGGCTTACTAAGACCATCGATCATTTCCACGCAAACGGCTGCCGTCTGTCTGATCACGGTTTGGATTTTATCCCTTATGCAAAGGGTGACCCGGAGGCAGTGTTTCATAAGGTGCTAAACGGCGGCACAGCAACCCGGGAGGAAGCAGAAATTTATATGACCGATCTGATGCTGTTTTTCGGGGAAGAATTTGCACAACGTGATTGGTGTATGCAGATCCACGTGGGAACGATCCGAAACAACAACACCCGGATGTACCGTGCCCTGGGTCCTGACACCGGTTTTGACAGCATTGCCGAGACTACACTGGGCGAGCCTCTTGCGAAATTTATGGATACCCTGGATCAAAAGGATAAACTGCCGAAAATGATCCTCTATTCTTTAAACCCAAAGGACAACTACACCCTTGGAACCCTTATGGGGTGCTTTCAAAAAGCACCCCTGTGTGCCAAGATCCAGCTGGGCTCTGCCTGGTGGTTTAACGACCAGAAGGACGGTATGACCGAGCAGCTGAAAGCACTGGGCAATTTGGGCGTACTGGGTGGCTTCGTGGGAATGCTTACCGATTCCCGCAGCTTCATTTCCTACCCCCGGCACGAGTATTTCCGTCGAATCCTTTGCGACCTGATCGGCTCCTGGGTGGAGGAAGGGTTGTATCCAGACGACCCCGAGACCCTGAAAAATATTATCCAGGACATCAGCTACAACAACGCTGACCGTTATTTCGGCTTCCGAATCCGCAAATTCCGGTTTATCGAGCTGTTTCGATACACCTTGTCATTCTGAGCGAAAGCGAAGAATCCGTATTCTCCTTGGGATTGCCACGCCAGTTTGCGAACTGGCGTGG
>JAZNRQ010000119.1:0-5487 GCA_045590735.1 Faecousia sp.
CGCCGTTCTCCTCCTGCAGCTTTTTTGCTTCTTCCAGAGAATGGGCTTCGTAGATATGGTCGGTCAGATTCTTCTTGGCCTTTTCGTACATACCCTGATGTACCAGCTCCAGCTGTTCCGCAACCGCAGTTTCCAGATCCGTCAGATTCACGACGGTCTTTTCACCGTCGTTCCGGCGAACCAGGACACACTGACCGTTTTCCAGATCCCGGGGACCGCACTCTACACGCAGAGGCACGCCCTTCATTTCGTACTCAGCGCACTTCCAACCCATAGAATTGTCGGAATCGTCCAGTTTGACACGGAAGCCGGCAGCGGTCAAACGTTCCTTCAAACCGTTTGCCGCTTCCAGAACGCCTTCTTTATGCTGTGCGATCGGCAGGATGATCACCTGGATCGGAGCAACCTTAGGCGGCAGCACCAAGCCGTTATTATCACCGTGGGTCATAATAATGCCGCCGATCAGACGGGTGGAAACGCCCCAGGAGGTCTGATGGGGATTGACCTTCTGATTGTTCTTATCGGTGAAGGTAATGTCGAAAGCCTTGGCAAAGCCGTCGCCAAAGTAGTGGGAAGTACCGGCCTGCAGTGCCTTGCGGTCATGCATCATACACTCAATGGTGTAGGTTGCTTCTGCGCCGTTAAACTTTTCCTTATCGGTCTTCTGACCCCGGGTTACAGGCATTGCCAGCACATTTTCGCAGAAGTCGGCATAGACATTGAGCATACGCTCGGTTTCTTCCTTTGCCTCCTCAGCGGTGGCGTGCATCGTATGGCCTTCCTGCCACAGGAACTCTCTGTGCCGCAGGAAGGAACGGCTGGTCTTTTCCCAACGCAGAACACTGCACCACTGGTTCAGCATCATAGGCAGATCCCGATGGGACTGAATCGCATTTTTAAAATACTCGCAGAACAGCGTTTCGGAAGTGGGACGGATGCAGTAACGCTCCTCCAGCTTTTCGTTGCCGCCGTAAGTGACCCAGGCACATTCCGGTGCAAAACCTTCCACGTGATCCTTTTCCTTCTGCAACAGGCTTTCCGGGATCAGCATAGGCATATAAACGTTCTGTGCGCCGGTTTTCTTAAACTCTGCGTCCATCAGTGTCTGAATATTTTCCCAAATGGCATAGCCGTAGGGACGGTAGATGAACATACCCTTAATAGAAGAATAATCGATCAGCTGTGCTTTTTTGCACACGTCGGTGAACCACTGGGCAAAGTCCACCTCCATATCTGTAATTTGTTCGACTTTCTTATCCTTAGCCATTGTTTTTCATCCTCTCTAGAGTGCATTGATTAACATATATTGTATCACATATGTCAAGTGTTTCATAGGATGGTATAAAGATTTTATCTGCCTGGAGGGTCGTTATGACAGAGGTCACATTATTACTGGAACCTGCTGTGGTTCTTTTTTATAGCAAGATCGCCCAATCTGTAGATTTGCCTTTGGAGGATGTACTGCAGGATGCCTTATTTAAGCTGGCAGGTGAGCTGTCTTTGGAGGCTATGAAATCGTAAATTGCATTTAAGCCAAACTTTTGTTATACTGGAATAAAGAAAAAATACGGAGGCATTCTATATGAAATCTATCCGGGAAATTTATAAAATCGGTAAAGGTCCTTCCTCCTCCCATACTATGGGACCGGAACGGGCTGCCAAGCTGTTTCGCAGCAATTACCCGCAAGCGGACGCATTCCGGGTTATCCTGTACGGTTCTCTGAGCAAAACCGGTGTGGGTCACGGCACAGACCGGGTCATTCGGGAGGTGCTTGCACCAATCCCCACAGAGATTGTGTTTTCTGATGCCGAACTGGGCTGCAATCATCCCAACACAATGGATCTGTTCGCAATGCAGGACGGTCAGCAGATCGCCACTATGCGTATCGAATCCATTGGCGGCGGTGATATCCGGGTGCCGGGGCAAAGTCTTTTAGACACCCCGGAAGTCTACCCGGAAAATTCCTTTGCGGAAATTGCGGATTTCTGCAAATGGCGCTATATCGACAAGCTCAGCGACTATGTGGAGCTGAACGAGGGTGAAGAGATTTGGGATTTCCTGATGCTGGTTTGGAAGGTTATGAAGCAATCCATCACTGACGGATTATCTGCAGAAGGTATACTCCCCGGCGGTTTAAAAGTGCAGCGCAAAGCAAAATATCTCTACCGGCAGCCGGATGAAGAACTGGCACCGGGTATGCGGGAGTTTAAACATATTGCCGCATACGCTTACGCAGTTGCCGAACAAAATGCAGACAACGGCACCATCGTTACCGCACCCACCTGCGGTGCCTGCGGTGTTGTGCCGGCAGTATTAAAGTATGCACAGGATACCCGTGGCTTTACAGATGCCCAGATCATCCGTGGTTTGGCAGCTGCCGGTATTATCGGCAGCCTTACCAAGCGCAACGCTTCCATTTCCGGTGCGGAATGCGGCTGTCAGGCAGAGATCGGCACTGCCTGCTCTATGGCTGCCGCTGCACTGGCTGAACTGTACGAGCAAAACCTGGATCAGGTGGAATATGCTGCAGAAGCCGCTATGGAGCATCACTTAGGACTTACCTGCGATCCCATCTGCGGACTTGTGCAGATCCCCTGTATCGAACGCAATGCCGTTGCCGCTATGCGGGCAATGAATGCCTGCAATTTAAGTTTTTTCCTCACCGGTTCCCGGAACATCAGCTATGATATGGTTTGCCGTGCTATGCACGAAACCGGTATCAATCTGAACCATCGCTTCCGGGAAACCAGCGAAGGCGGTTTGGCAAAGATCTACGCACGCAACAAAAAAGGATAAACAAAATCAAGACCGGCAGTATTTGCCGGTCTTGTCATTTTATTGGATTGCTTCGATCAGCTTGCCCAGTACCGGCTCAAAGGCTGCACCGTACCAATGGTTGTCAAGCTTTGCGGTTTCCTTGATACATTCCACCGTGTAGTCTGCCGCGATCTTTGCAGCGGTGTAGGAATCCTTGCCCCGGATCAGCGCACCGGTAAAGGAAGAAGCATAAATATCACCGGTTCCGTGGCAACTGTTGGGAAGCAGTTCGTGCTCATAATAAGAATACTGACCCTTTTCCAGCACCACAACACCGGTTCTGCCCGGTTCGTAGGAAATACCGGTAAAGATCACATTCTTACAGCCCAATGCCAACAGCTTTTCCAGGATCCCGTCGATATAAGCCCGGTCATACTGGGTCTTATACTCCACGCCGGTCAAGAAACAAGCCTCTGTGATATTGGGAATGATGTAATCTGCCTTACTGCAAAGCCCCTTCATCGCTTCCACAAATTCTTCGTCAAAGCCGGGGTAGAGCTTACCGTTATCCGCCATAGCAGGGTCCACGATCTTCACGCAGTTTTCCCCAGCCACTTGCTGAAAAATATCCGCCACATAGGCGATTTGCTTTGTGCTGCCCAGATAGCCGGTATAAATAGCGGCAAAAGAAATTCCCTCTTTGATCCAGTGGTTCTTGATTGCCGGCATATCCTCGGTCAGATCCCGGAATGTATATCCGGTAAAACCGGCTGTATGGGTGGAAAGCACCGCAGAAGGCAGCACCGCTGTTTCAATGCCGCAAGCGGACAGGATCGGCAGCGCCACCGTCAGGGAGCACTGTCCCACACAGGAAATATCCTGAATCGTCAAAATTCTTTTATAGTCCATAACACCAGTCCTTTTTGCTATATATGTGTTACGGAAATTATAAAACTATTTTTTTCATTTGGCAAGTAAAAAATAAATTCGTTTGCAATTTTTTTACAATTCTGCCAGATAACTTTCTGCCTGGTGAACCGCCACCGCACCGTCCGCCACCGCTGTTACCACCTGGCGAACCTCTTTCGTCCGGACATCGCCTATGGCAAAGACACCGGGAACTGCCGTTTTGGTGTCCTCTCCTGCAACGACATAACCGCTTTCGTCCAGGGGGATTTGCCCCGTAAGAAATTCCGTTGCCGGTTTTCTGCCTACGCTGACGAATACACCGTCGCAACGCAAAACGCTTTCTTCACCGGTTTTCACATTTTGCAGGCGAACACCCGTCACTTTTTCATTGTGCAGTAGTTCCGTAACTGTGCTGTCCCAGCAAAACTCCACATTTTCCGCTTTTACCAGTTGGTCGTGATAGATTTTTGTGGCACGGAGGGTATCCCGGCGGTGAACCAAATAAACCTTTTGGGCAATGCGGCTGAGCAGCAGTGCATCTGCCGCAGCGGTATTACCGCCACCAACCACCACGACCGTCTTTCCCCGGTAAAACATACCGTCGCAAGCAGCGCAGTAAGCAACACCCCGCCCTACCAGTTCCTTTTCCTTCTCCACCCCCAGCTCTTTGGGGTTTGCACCGGTTGCAAAAACCACTGTTTTTCCATAGAAAGCCTCTTTTCCCGTTTCGATCACCTTTGGATTTTGTGTCAGATCTACCCGGAGGACTTGTGCGATCTTACTTTTTGCGCCAAACTGCTCTGCCTGCTTTTTCATTTTGTCTGCAAGGGTAAATCCGTCAATCCCTTCTTCAAAGCCGGGGTAATTGTCGATCTGATGGGTCAGTGCCATCTGACCACCCGCCGAAAGCTTTTCCAGAACCATCGCATCCAATCCGGCACGGGCGGCATACAATGCGGCGGTATATCCGCCGGGTCCGCCACCTACGATCAGCATATCATAAACCTTTTTTTCGGGATCCAACATATTTACTCACTTCTTTTCTTTTTCTGATTTTTAAAGCATTTCCAAAATTTCTTCCTTGGATTTCGCGCCAATTGATCGATGGACGATCTTGCCGTTTTCCATCACGACCAGTGTAGGAATACTCATAACACCGAACTGCGATGCAAGCTCTGTTTCCTCGTCCACATTGACTTTGCCCACTTTGATGTCAGGTCGCTCATCGGCGATCTCTTCCACAATAGGAACCACCATACGGCAGGGGCCGCACCAGGGAGCCCAAAAGTCCAGAAGGACTTTCTTATCGGAATTTAATACTTCATTTTGAAAATTGTTTTTACTGATATTGTATGCTGCCATTTTTATATCCTCCTTGTTTCTGTTTGTATCCTTATTATATACCAAAATCAGATAGTTCGGTGTGACTTATGTCACATTGAACTATATTTTTGCTTGTCAGGAAGAAAATAAAACCTTATAGAACCAAAATATTTGTGCTATAACGCAGGAAGATTTTGCAGTAACAGGCAAAGGAGAATGAAGATAAATGAAATTAGGTATCGGTGCTCAGCGACCGAATTTCGTAACTCCTTATAAATCCATAAAACCCCGATAAACCCTTGTGGCACAAGAACTTTCGGGATTTCGACTAAAATGTATCTTCACGTAACTCCACACATCTCAATGCCAAAAAGGTGTACAAAAGGTGTATGGAAAAAGTGAAACTACCGAGAAAAATCCAATGCAACAAAGCCTATAACAACACCCCGTCTTCACAAAAAGACGGGGTGTTTGCCGTTCATTGTATATTGATTACT
>JAZNRQ010000120.1:0-6516 GCA_045590735.1 Faecousia sp.
TTGAGGGGAAGGTGGCAAAAATCTTTGATTTTTGACGGATGAGGTGGAAATGTAGGTAGATTGCAGCGGTTACGATGGTGCGGTAACACCTCATCAGTCGCCTGCGGCGACAGCTTCTCCTCAAGGAGAAGCCTTTTTAACTGCTTGATAAAATGGAATTTGAGGATGGCAGTGTCGTGACCGAGTGACATTCGTTGAAGCGATAATCGCCAGGGTAACAGAACGAAATCGTCTGCGGCGACTCGCCGCTAAAATGGAATTTGAGGATGGAAATTTCGATGCTTATCAAAAATCAGGTCTATGAGGCGGTGATCTCTGACTACACCGCTGAGGGTCAGGCCATTGCGAAAATTGAAGGCTGCGCGGTATTTATCCCCAACGGTATCGTTGGGGAAACTTGTCTTGTGCGGATCGAAAAGGCGCAAAAGACTTGGGCGACAGGCAAAATAACGCAGATTTTGGAGGCATCGCCCCACCGGGTCAACCGGGAATGTCCCGTGGCAAAGCTCTGCGGTGGCTGTGATTTCTGGCATATGGACTATGAAGAGGAGACCCGGCTGAAAGCAGAGCGGGTGCGGCAGGCATTAAACCGCATCGGCGGGGAAAATCTGGAGGAAATACCCATTTTGTCTGCCCCGGACTGCCACGGCTACCGCAACAAAGCCCAGTACCCGGTGGCAAGCCAAAAAGGACGGGTCTATGCCGGCTTTTTTAAGGCCGGTACCCACAGTGTGGTGGAAAATGACCGGTGTCTTATTTTGCCCGAGGAAACAGACCGGGTCAAAAAGCTGGTTGTAGATTATGTAAACCACTATCGGATCACCGCTTATGACGAAACCGCCCACAAGGGTCTGCTGCGGCATATTTATGTCCGTCGGGGTGCAGTATCCGGGCAGATTTTGGTATGCCTTGTGGTCAACGGCAGAAAGCTGCCCCATCCGGAGACCCTGATCGAAAGGCTGAAGACCGTTCCCGGCTTTACCACGCTGGTGCTGTCGGTGAACACCAAAAAAGGAAACAGGGTGCTGGGGGACGAGAATATCATCCTCTACGGCCCAGGCTATATTGAGGATACCCTGTGCGGACTTACCTTCCGGCTGTCGCCCCATTCTTTTTATCAGGTCAACCACCACCAGGCACAGCGGCTTTACGAGGCCGCCATCGCCCAGGCACAGATCACAAAGGACGATCTGGTGCTGGATCTTTACTGCGGTGTGGGTACCATCACGCTCTGTATGGCGAAAGCCGCAGGCAAGGTCATCGGTGTGGAGGTGGTGGAGCAGGCGGTGCAGGATGCCCGGGAAAATGCGGTGCGAAACGGCATCGAAAATGCGGAGTTTTTCTGCGGTGATGCAGGAAAAGCCGCTTTGGAACTGGAAAACCGGGGGATTCGTCCCGATGTGGCGGTGGTAGACCCGCCTCGGAAAGGCCTGAATGCCGATGCCATCGAGGCACTTTCCAAAATGAAGCCCCGGCGCATCGTGTACGTTTCCTGCGACCCGGCCACCCTCGCCCGGGATGTGGCACTGCTGAAGCAGCACGGCTACCGATTGGAAAACGCAATGGCAGCGGATTTGTTCCCAAGGTGCAGCCATGTAGAATCTATTGTCTGCCTGTGCAGACAATAGATTCAGCGATATAAACTCCTGTTGGAATTTGCGATATGCGCTGACGCGTGCGATATTCCGCTTCGCGGAGCGATATGCGCTGCGGCGCGTGGGGAATTTATATCATATCGCAATCAAAGATTATATCGCATTTGCAAAGCAAATATATCGCGTTGCGAAGCAACATATCGCTAAAAAGGGGAGGTAAGGTATGGAAATCATTTCATTAAATTATACCGACCTCCGTTTGAAGACCGCAGAGAAGATCAAAAGCTACCTTGCTCTTTCGGAGAATAATCGGCTGACCATCGGGCTGTACTGCAAGGGGAATGTGTATGTTTTCGGTGATCCTGCAGAGGAAAACCGGCTTCGCTATGACATTGGTTCGGTTTCAAAAACCGTAACCGCCCATTATATTTTGAAGCTCGCCGGGGAAGGAAAGCTGGATCTGAACCACCGGGTAGATCGGTATCTGCCTCTGAAAAAAGGCAAATATCCGACAATTTATCAGCTTTTGACCCACACCGCAGGCTACCACCATTTAACCCCTGTGGAGGTGACGCTGCCGGCACTTGTCCGCAGCAGGTACGCCCGGAAAAATCCTTACGAAAGCTGCACCGTAAAAACGGTGATAAAAGCGTTGGAGCGCCGCCGGTTTTGGACACCCCGGGTGCGCTATGGCTATTCGGATTTTAGTGCCGCAATTCTTGCCGCCGTTGCCGAGTCGGTTATGAATAAGCCATTTTCCCCGGAGTTTGAGGCCTTTTTCCAAAAGGAACTGGGACTTGCGGATACCGTGTTGCAGGAAGACCCCGAAAGCCGCAAACCCCTTGCCGCTGAAGGGAAAAAGATACTGCCCTTTTGGGTGTGGCGGGAAGAAAACCCTTACCTTGCTGCCGGCGGAATGGTAAGCGGCATTGCAGATGTCCTGCGCTACATTGCTCTGCAGATCGAAAGTGACAAGCCCTATATCACCGAAGCCCACCGGATCTGCAAGGAATCAAAACGGAAAAAAGACAACCACCTGATGTGCATCGGCTGGCATACCTATGAAAAGTCAAATCAGCTTTGGCACGTAGGCGGTGTGGGAACCTTTCGCAGCTCTATCATTTTAAATAAGAAACAAAAGCTTGGGGTGGCGGTTTTGGGAAACGCAAAGGGGAAAGCCTCTGCCAACGCCCACTATATTGCGAAAATGCTCTACAGCGAGCTGAAAAATAAAAGGATCCGGCTGAAAGGGGAATCGAAGATGCACGAAATGAAATTGCACCCGGCACCCTTTGCAATGATCAAGCAGGGGGATAAAACCATCGAGCTTCGCCTGTACGATGAAAAGCGGAGAAGGATCCGGGCAGGAGACCAGATCGTTTTTACAAATACCGCTACCGGTGAGACCCTCGATACCACGGTTGTGAAATTGCACCGGTTTGACAGCTTTGAGGAGCTGTATAATGCGCTGCCGCTTTTCAAGTGCGGCTATATACCGGAAGATATTGAAACGGCACATCCCTCTGATATGAAGCAGTACTATAGCGCGGAAGAACAGGAAAAATACGGTGTCGTGGGAATTGAAATTCAGGTGATAAAATGAAAAAATTTGTAGCGATTATTATGGTGTGTGCAGTAATGCTGTGCTCGCTTACCGGCTGTAGTTTGATTCAGGAGAGGATCGATCAAGTGCTGCATCCGGAATATGAGACCAGTGCCGTTATTTATATTGCGAATAATGGTACGCAGTTTTACATATCCTCCGGTGATTTGGCAGCGACACAGTCGTTATCTGAATCATACAAAACACTTTTTCACACAGAACGTATCCAGACACCGGTAAAGGAACAGTTTCCCGAAACGGAATATACGGCAGAATTGGAAGCGATGGAGGAAACTGAGGTCTTTCGTATAACGGTAAAAAGCCAGGAACCGGAAAATCTGGAAGATATCTGTAATTTGCTGGCCGAAAGCTTTGCGAAAGAGCTTCCTGAAATCATCAACGGCATCAGTGTCAAGATCGTAGATACAGCCGGTGAACCGACACCCAGTAAATAAACCAAATGCCAAATTATTGAGTTGTTTCAATGAACACTTCGTCTGGCAAATTACCGTGTCATTGCGAGCCCCGAAGGGGCGTGGCAATCTCCCTTTTATTGCCGGTGCAACGGTTCCTTGAGATTCCTCCACGCGCTTCACTTGGTCGGAATGACAGGTTTATCGATAGAATACGTAGGGGCGACCATTGGTCGCCCGTTGCGGTACAATTTCACGAATGCGCCGAAACTACCGGCGAAATCGTAACAACGGGACGGGAAACCCGTCCCCTACAGTATGAAAAAGCACGGAAGGTAACTTCCGTGCTTTTGGTGTTTTTAATTAAAAAAGTTGATCTTGGGGAACTTTTCGCAATTCTTCTTCAATGGCGGCAAGAATGATGCTAGGTTTGGTATTCATGGCGTATGCAATACGGAATAATGTTTCAAGTGTGGGTTTGCGTTCGCCTCGCTCAATGGCGCTTAAATGTGTGCGCCCGATACCTGCCAATCCGCTGACAAGCTCTTGAGACTGGTGTCTTTCTTCACGAAATTTTTGTATTACTTGTCCGACAATGACTGCATCCAACATAAGCGATCCTCCCTTATATGCACTAGTGTATGGGAAAAAAGAGGAAATATTGAATACATATGTTGTTAAATGAATACAAATGTGTTATATTGAAAATGTATCCGATAGTAATTGCAGATACAAAAACAGAAGAAGGGATAGATAGAAATGAAAAGAATGATTACTTGTGTAGGAATAAGTATGTTGTTTGCGATTTTGTTAACAGCGTGTTCTCACAGCCACGTATGGAGGAAAGCAACTTGTGAAAATCCGGATGTTTGCAAACTGTGTGGTCAAACACAGGGAGAACCGTTACCTCATAGTTGGGTGGACGCAACTTGTGTAAAGCCGAAGACCTGCACAATGTGTGGAAAAACGGAAGGAGAGGCAGCGGGACATCAGTGGACAGAGGCAAACTGTGAAGAAGCAAAAAGCTGTATCGTTTGCGGTGAAAAAGAAGGAAATGCTTTGGGCCACGAGGCTGAGAAATGGAATGTGACTGAGAAACCGACATGTACAGAAAGCGGTTTGCAAAACGGAAAATGTCTTCGCTGCGGAGAAGAGGTTGCGCAAGAAATAGAAAAACTTGATCATACTATTGGTGATTGGGAAGTTAGTGTTAAAGCGACTACAAGCGAAAAAGGAACACGGGTAAAAAAGTGTAAGGTATGCAAAGAAATTGTGGAAAGCGAAGAATATGAATTAACTGCAGCAGAAAAAGAAGATGCATATAAGGCGGAGTGTGAAAAATATAGCTATAAGGAAATAGCTCGGGAGCCGGATAAGTATAAAGGCAAGAAAGCAAAGTTTAAAGGTGAGGTCATTCAGGTGCAGCAAGTGTCGTTGTTTGGTTCCATTTCCTATGTGTTGCGTGTAAATGTCACAAAAACAGGGTCTTACTACACCTATTACACAGATACTATTTATGTAACATATGTAGTAACGGAAGATGCGCCGCGAATTTTGGAAGAGGATATTATTACTATGTACGGTACGTTGAAAGGTGAAAAGACCTACACTACAGTTTTGGGCTCCAGTATGACGATTCCGGAATTTGAAGCAAAGTACATAGATATTGAATAGAAAGCATTTCTAACGAAAAGGAGAAATATCCACAGGATATACCAATGATCCCGGCACCGGCAATAAACGGGAGATTGCCACGGGCGCAAGCGCCCTCGCAATGACAGTGTTTGGGGCAGTTAATGCGTCTAACCAACATCATTGCGCATTCAGCATTTTGCGTTCTGCATTCGAGAAACAACTCGATAAATTGGAATGCATAAGAAAAAGCACGGAAGGTAACTTCCGTGCTTTTTAGTGTATTTAGCAGAGCTTTGCGCCGGCGGGGATGGCATCGCTGACCATCAGCAGGTTCAGCTTTTCCTCGCCCTTTTCGGTGTGGACAGCGGAGATCAGCATACCGCAGGAGTCCTTGCCCATCATCTTCCGGGGAGGCAGATTGGTGATGGCAACCAAAGTCTTTCCGATCAGCCCCTCCGGCTTATAGTACTTTGCGATACCGGAAAGGATCTGCCGGTCTGTGCCGGTGCCGTCATCCAAAGTGAAGCACAGCAGCTTGTCAGACTTTTTCACCGGCTGGCAATCCTTGACCTTCACCGCCCGGAAATCACTCTTGCAGAAGGTGTCAAAATCCACCGTTTCCTCTGCGTAAGGCTCGATTTCCAGTGCCGGCAGGGCGGCCTTTGCCTTTTCTGCATTCATTGCATCGATCTCAGCCATTTTTTCCTCCATATTCAATCGGGCAAACAGGATCTCACCGGCACCGACCTTGTTGCCGGGCTGCAGTTTGCCAAATTCGGTCAGGCTCTCCAGTCCGCCGTTTTCTGTGTTCAGCTGCTCCAGGATCCGCTTGGAGGTATCCGGCAGGAAGCTTTCCAGCGCAATAGCGGCAAAGCGGATGCTCTCCAGCAGGTTATACAGCACAGTACCCAGCCGGGGCTTGGTTGCCTCGTCCTTTGCCAGTGCCCAGGGCATCGTTTCGTCGATATACTTGTTGGCGCGGCGCAGCAGCACGAAGATCTCGTCGATGGCATCGGCGACCTTCAGTTCGTCCATCTTGGCAGCTACCTTGCCGGGCATTGCCAAAGCCACCGCCTTCAGCTCCTCATCGAGGGCAGCGGGGGTGTTGGGAGCCATAATTTCGCCGCCGAAATACTTGTTGCTCATAGCCACGGTGCGGTTGACCAGGTTGCCAAGGATGTTGGCAAGCTCCGAGTTGATCCGCTCGATGATCAGCTCGTAGGTCATAATGCCGTCAGCGGCGAAGGGCATCTCGTGGAGCACAAAGTAC
>JAZNRQ010000121.1:0-5014 GCA_045590735.1 Faecousia sp.
CCACACCAGTGACATCGGTCACTGGTTCGCAATGACAACGAAAATTGTAATCGCTCGCTAAGCCGGAATTTGAAGATAAAAAAGGGAATTCAGAATATTTTGTAGTAAAGCCTTGGGCGGGGGAGCTGTAAAGTCCTTTCGGTTAGTGGCCCTTCCTCTAAAAGGAGAAAGGTTACACTGTCCTTGCTCCACTGGGCATCGGAAAAGTTATGGATGCTGAGACTTGCTCCGTCGGTTTGCAGCCGGAAAACGGTAGCATCGGAAACATATCCCCGGGAATCGGTGACGGCTGCCAAAACCGTTACCGGACCGAGGGGAAAGCCGGGGCTGCCGATCTGATAAAAGTGCAGCACATAGTCGCCATTTGGGGAAGGTACCTGAAAGACCTCCTCCGGGTAAAGCAGCAGAAAACCTGCAAGCAGCAGGGCAGCTGTCAGCAGTATTGCCGCAATTACAACTACCCAGAAAGTTATTCTAGAAGCTTTGCTTTTCAAGGGAATGCACTCCCATCCAAAATGGTATTGACCGTATTTCGCCCTTCCTCGGTCAGCACTACACTGGTCTTGTCAGCGGCAATGTTTACGATACCACTGTCTGCCTGGTAGTAATAGATTGCATCACCGATCACAATGGTATAGTTGGATGTGCAGTCATATTCATAACTGTACTTTTTGCCTGCTTCTATTGCCTGCAGGATCAGTTTGGCGTTTATTTCCGAATCCTTGAAATCCCGGCGGGCGCCGATCACACCGTAGATACCGCCTGTGACTTTCTCATCGCAGGTTTTTCTGAGAGATTCCAGTTGCAGCTGGCTTTGTAAGATCTGCCTTGCTACAGCAGGTGGGAATAAAAGCTCCACATCTGCCTGGTAATACTGGGCTGTGGGTATTTTACAGGAGGTTGCCTTGTAACCTCCGGTGACAGCCTCTTCAATCACCAGCAGCATAGGCGCGTAAACTTCTTCTTCCATCATTTGATTGTTGTAGCCCCGGCAGAGCGCCAAAAGGCTGAGGGTGTGCCATCTGGTGTTGTCAATCTCGCTTGCCGATTCTGCTTCGTCCACCTGATAGTCCAGCATTACATAGCTGGTTACGATCTGCTGAAAGGTCTTTGCACCGCCGGTGATGGGCTTGGTCATAGAGACGTCGGCATTGGTTCCTGTAAAATACTCTAAGTTATGATCTTGTGGCAGGGGAGAGGGGACGATCAGCTTACGGCTGAGAATGTGCTGTACCGTTTGGGTGACTGCTTCCTCCAGGGTATCTGCCAAAGTCTGGGCAATGGTAAAGTCCACTGCAAGGGTGCGGGATTCTTGCGCATAGGTCACAATGCAGCTTAGGCGGTACTGTCCCGGCCCCAGATTCTGATAAGTTAAGGCTTCGGTGTAAGGGATACCGTTTTCCAACGAAAACGAACCCTGATCGGGATAATTCACAATGGGAACAAATTGGTAGTTTTCCGCAACGGAAATGGTATAGCCCCTGTTTAAGAGGAGCGGTCGTGGGACTTGGCTGTCCTGACAGACCTGCAGGGTAAGACCTTCCGCGGTCACATCGGACAGTTGGATGGTAACACCCCAATCGGTTTGCTGCTTGGTGATCTTCATTACAGTGGTAGAGCCTTCCCAGTAAAATACCCGAATGGCATCTCCCTTGCTTAAGCTGGGAACCTCGCAGGTATGGTCAAGGGTGAAGGTCTTTGTAAAGGGATTGCCCTCTTCCTCACCGCACACCATATAAAGGGTGCTCTCCGCAATTTCCACAAACTCTCCGTCGATAGAAGTGAGGGTGGGAACGGATTCACCGTCAGGCTCTTTTTCCGGTCGGTTGGTAAGAAAACCCACGGTCAAGCCGATACTCAGAAGCACCGCAATGAGAATGATCCAAAAAGCGGGTTTTTTATAGTTTAGCACCGATTTGATCCTTGCCTTTACCCCCACTTCACCAAAGGCGAGGGGACAGGCGGTGATGTATTTTTGCCGGATGCTGCCTATAAGCAGTGCCTCGGAGTAGGCTTTTTTCTGACCGGCATCCATATTTCGGATCACCTTTTCATCGCAAGCAAACTCAATGTCCCGGCACAGCAGAATATAACCCAGCCACATCATAGGGTTAAACCAATGGACGCTCAGAAGCAGAAATCCCAGGGGTTTCCACCAGTGATCCTTGCGGCGCAGGTGTGCCCGTTCGTGGGCGATCACATAGCTGCGGGCTTCTTCCGGCAGGGAGGAGGGAAGATAGATTTTCGGGAAAAGCACACCCAAAATGAAGGGGGTGCCGATATAGTCGCATCGCCGCACACCGTTTTCTGTTTCCTCCCAGATGCGGACCTTCCGGCGTACCGCAAAAACACTGATGCCCATATAGAGAAGCATCGCTGCCATGCCGGCTACCCAAACCATCCAAAAATGGAACTGAAATCCCGGATCCGGGTCGTTGGGGCTGACTCGAATAGGAACGCCGGTGCCGGTAATGATGGTGGCGGTGGGCGCGGCGGGCTCCAAAGAGATGATCTGCTGGCTGATAGGTTGGGTGTCGGGCATAATGCTCAAGGGACTTTCCGGAATAACGGGGCAAATAAGTCGCACAGCCACCAGTACCCAAAGGGCGCAGCACAGCCACTTGGGTGCTTTTTTTAGCAGCGGACGCAGTAGAAACAGGGCGGCAACCAAAATGGCAGCGGACAGGCTCATACGCAGTACCGCTTGAAATACAGCTTCCATATCAGCCCTCCTTGTAAGCGTCGATCATTGCCCGAATCTGTGCAACCTCCTTATCAGACAGAGGCTTTTTTGCGGTGAAGGCAGCCAAAAAAGCAGGGAGGGAGCCGTCAAAAGTCTGCTCCACAAACTGTGTACTTTGGAGGCTGTAGTATTCCTCCCGGGAGATGACCGCGGTGACACAGCCATCGGTATTTTGAAACAGTCCCCGCTGACATAATTTCCGCAACACCGTATAGGTGGTGGGTTTTTTCCAGTTGAGATTTTCCTGACATAGCTTTACAAGTTCACCGGAGCTGATAGGGGCATTTTGCCATACCAGTTCCGCAAAACGCTGTTCCACAGCGCCAAGTCGCATAGTTTCCATAGATACACCTCCTATTGTTTCAGTTCCAAAATGGTCTTAAAGGTTTGCTGACCTTCTTCTGTCAGTTGAATGTAGATATTATCGGTAACATTATGCACGATGCCTGCATCGATATAGTAGTAATATACCGTTTCGCCCAGGAAAAGGGTCATCACATAGCCGCTGGAGTAGGATTTCTTCTGTTTCTTTCCGCTTTGGATCGCTTGCAGGATCAGTTTGCCATTGGTATCCTCCGGATCAAAGGTTTCTCCAAAGCCCTTTAATTGGATGACACCGCCGGATACCTGCTTGTTGCAGGCAGCCTCCAAAGAATCCCGCTGCATCCAGCTGTCCAGCATCTTCATCGCAATGTCTCGGGGGAACAGCTGCTCAATATCTGCTTGCCAGGAAAGCTGTGTGGGCATTTTACAGGAAGTGGCGGTGAAACTGCCGTCGGCATTTTTCTGCAGTACAAGCAGCATAGGGGAGAAGAAAGTGTCTTTCAGAACCCGGTGATTATAGCCGCAGCACATTCCCAAAATGCTGAAGGTGTATTCGTCACCGTTTTGCTGCCGGTCTATAATAATGTGGCTTTCGGTAATCTGCTGGAATGTTTTTGCTTCAGAAGAACCGGCAGCAGGCTTATCCAGATAGCCGGTGTCCAGTGGCTGCTGGATATGCTCTATAACCTTGCTGTGAAGACGAGAGGGGTTTATCAGCTGTCGGCTGAGAAGATAACGGACAGTACGGGTGATGATTTCTTCCAAATCTGCTGTAAGGGGGGCGTTGATGGTAAATTCCACATTGTATAGCCGGTCTTCTCCCTGATAGCTGACAGTTTTGCAGAACCGGTAGTGTCCCGGTTCCAGGGAGCCATAAATATTCTCCCAGCTGACGGTTTGAATATTACCACTGCCGAAGCTGTAGGCTTTGCCTGTGAAAGCACCCTCTGAAATACCTGTTACCGGCAGCCATTTGTTGTCGTTTTCCTGTTCTATGTAGAAAGCGTCGGTGGTGGTCAGCACCCTTGGGAATCCGCTGGCAGCACCGTACCAAAGCCGCATACCTGTGGGGGTCACATCCGAAACCCGCATGGATACGCCCCAGTCTGCTTCACTGATCAGGCGAAACTCTGTCACATCGTCCATCTGCGTGGGGATCATACCGGGAATATATCGGACAGACACTATATCTCCGGGGTTTAGAGTCGGCAGTTCGGGGAAGTTGCTGATGTTTACATATACCATCATAACCGAGTCGGTGCTGTCCACCCGCACCTTTACATACTTTCCGTTTTGGGAGATAACCATACCCTTGAAGTAGCCGTTTAGTTTGGTTACAGGATTTTCCTTGCGGGTGATCTGCAAAAGTTCTCCGGTTACTGCATTGTAGGTCATGATGATTTTGTCCTGTACTCTTAGTTCCGGCAGATCTTCCAAATGGTCAACACGAATGCGCTGGGAAATGTAATGTTGCTCCTGGTGTGTCCGCACATAAAGAACACCTTCCTTGATGTCTGTGATCTCCGCTTCCTGATGCTGCTTGGCGATGGGGGGACGATCCGGTTGTTTGGGTGATTCCGGCGGTGAAAAGATTATGAAAAGACAGACCGTCAGACCTGTAGCAAGTGCTGTCACGGCCAAGGCGATCCATAGATATGGCTTTTTGTGGGAAAAGAGCTTCATAAAAACACCTCCAATGGTTTACTGCCTATAAACCTTAATTTGAGTTTATACCCAATAAACCAAAATGTCAAGCACTATTTTTTAAGTAGCAATCCATGCCCATCTGTGCTACAATAAATAAAACACAAAATTCCAATTTATCGAGCTGTTGCGATAACCACCCTTGATGCACCGAAACCTTGTATAGCACCATCGAAAGTGCGCGCCGGGAAGGGTCCCGGGGAGGGTGGCTTTGGGAGCGGGAGCTAACAACTCAACGCCTCC
>JAZNRQ010000122.1:0-2407 GCA_045590735.1 Faecousia sp.
CAATACTTATGCACATAGTCCCCAAACCCATAAGGCAGCGATTGCAGATTCCGTATCGAAAAGAATGCGGCGAATGGCCGCTTAAGGGCTGCCGCAAATAAGGATGTTGTTGACCCGGTAGTCTTTCGGCTACCGGTTTCACCCTGTATTCTGTTGATTTCTGTGATAATTTGTGATATAATTCTGTTGGATAAACTTGACTTTATCTAACAGATTCGTACCGCACCAACACAACAAACCGAAATTACAAAGGAGGGTAACTATGAATAGGAAAGAAGTTAAGCTCTCTCCCATCAAAATCGTAGCAGTCGTATTGATTGGACTTGCCTTAGCGTTGTTTTCGTTTTTTGCAATCATTGCAATAATTGACGGATTTGTAATGAAGGAAAAGACACCTTATCTTTATGGAAGTTATACTCCATACCGTGAGCTTCTTGTTATTGCTGTTTGTATTGTTGCTTTCGTTTTAATGCTGTTGTTTAACATACGCATTAAGCGTAAATGGCTTTCTGCATTGGTGAACATAATCGTTATTATAGCACTGTGCAATCCGTTTACTCTTGTTTTAGGCCTTATTGGGATTCCAACAACTGTGAATTACTATACGATTGAAAGTGAAGCTGACTTCAACCAGTGCGCAGATGATATGGGAACTGATTTTAGTAATTTCCCAAGGTACAATGAATTTGATGAGCAGAATGTTCGATTTGTCGGCAAGGTTGATGCCGGATTTTTCTTTTATCAATCTATCACCGCAATCGTAAAATATGAAAGCCTTGAACAATGCGAGGCAGACTACAACGCTTACATAGAATCGCATCAGTTTTTGGAAGAACCTGTTATAGACTCCGATGGCGATTACCTTATTGCCGCACCTGAGTTTCATTACGAAGGAATCTTTTTTAAGGTTGTAACTGAAGGAGAAGAAGATTATTTTCCTAAGCAAATATATATGATTGGTATTGATAGAGACAACTCCACGCTGTACTACCTTTATCTTGATGACCACGATTTAGACTTAATAGCATGGCCGGATGCGCAAGACCTTGAGGGCGAGATGGGAAAGCACATTGCGGACCAGTTTAATCTCGGCAAATGAAACACATCTAAGAGATAGAAACAAATTCCAATATGTCGAACTGTTCGGCATATTGGAATTTTCACTTTACAGCTCGTATTCCTCGTTGTCCAGTTCGTTTAAGTCGTCCACAACTGCCTGTGCCTCCGGGTTTACATAGTCAAGAACTGTGCCCCGCCCCATGGCAATGTTTTGCAGCTTGCCAAATAGCCGGCCGAGTGATTCACTCAGCCGTGACACAAGCCGTTGCAGCCGTGTCTTTTCCTGTGTGAGCGTTTCCACCTCTGCACGAACTTCCTCGCGCACTTCCGTCAGCTTGCGGACTTCTTCTTTTACAGCCTCTTTTTCGGCATGGGCAGCAACGAGGGCTTCCCGTTCCTTTTGGGCTACATACTGCTCCAAGACCATCGTTTACTTTCCGGGCTCGGCGGGGATTTCTTCGATTTCGAGCCCACATTTCCGGGCACACGCCAATGCAATTTCGCGCTCCTTTTGGGAGAATGTCTGCTTGCGGTTGTTGTGCCTGCTCTCCTTTTTGGTGGGGTCTGGACGCTCTATGCCAAGCTGCTCAAGGGCTTTTGCTTGCGACACTTCAAGCAGTCCGTCTTTTCCGGTTGCGCACCATACCCGGCGGATATGTGCGTGGGGCACGCTCTCATCGTTGTGAATGGCAATGTCCATGAAGCGCACCCTATCCCCAAATGCGGCTCGCATCTCGGCAAGGTACTGCCCAAGGAATTGCTCCACAGTTTCCGGACTAACTGAGCCGCTGCGATTTCCAAACTGAACAATCGTTTCTTCCGGGCAGGTGCGGGCACTTTTGCGGTATTCGTCGATGGTCTTGCAGCGTTTAGCGTGACCGCTTTTTGTGTAGCGGTCATTTTGGGCAGCAAGGGATTCGCCGAATAGTTCTTCGTAGCAATCTCTTTCGTGCTCGTCAAAGCTCTTTTTGGGCTTGCCGTCCTCGCCCAGCTTTATTGGCTTTTGCGTGACAGGATTGATGGTTCGGTAAAAATTTTCGTGTTCCGGGTCGGGGTTGATGTGGTCAGCAGTAAAGCCGTTTCGGTCATTGTGTTTTGTGGAGAATGCGCTGCCATCTGCACGCGTCCTTCCGTTATGATGTGTCATTCGCATGGGGTGTCCTCCTTCCGGCGGGGGTGGTATCGTTGAGCCCGCACGGGGTACACCTATATAATGACAGAGGAGTCGCATAAACTGTGTCGGCAGATTAGTACCCCGTACCATTTTGCCGAAAGCAAAATGCGGGGCTCTCCGAGGGGGAACGGATTGCAGCTATGGATTGCACCATAACTGCAATGTTGCATTACG
>JAZNRQ010000123.1:0-4435 GCA_045590735.1 Faecousia sp.
AGCGACCTGAGCGAGTGGCAGCGGTCGGCCAAATGCCAAGACACTTGTCGTCGCAGGCATTGCCGGGCACCGCAACAGGGACATCCCAAGGAGAATACGGATTCTTCGCTTTCGCTCAGAATGACAAGGTGTATCGAAACAGCTCGATAAATTGGAATTTTGCAGGGCATCTTGAATTGCCGCTGACATCGGCAACATTTTCCTATAGGATGCCAATAAAAGCTAGTACAATATTGCTAAAGTTTGCGTTTTTGTAATATATTGATCTGTTTTTGAAAGATTTGTTCCACAAAAAGCAAAATAATGGTAGCATCGGCAAAATCCGTTTGCTACAATGGGTCTATCGAAAATAATTTTGGAGGCTGCTATGTATTACGAAAACAACACTGCCAAAGGACTGAAGCTTGCCTATATCGGCGGCGGCTCCCGCGGCTGGGCATGGATCCTGATGAACGATCTGAAAAAGGCAACCGATATGTCCGGCACCGTGTATCTGTACGACATTGACTACAAGGCCGCCCAGGTCAACGAGACCATCGGCAACCGTATTGACGGTAACGGCTGGAAGTACAAGGCCGCGGAGACGATCGGTGAAGCACTGCAGGATGCAGGCTTTGTGATTATCTCCATCCTGCCCGGCACCTTTGACGAGATGGCAGTGGACGTTCACACGCCGGAAAAGTACGGCATCTGGCAGTCCGTGGGCGATACCGCGGGCCCCGGCGGCTTTATCCGGGCTCTGCCTACCGTTCCTATGATCCGGCGGGTCGCCCGAAATATTCGCCGTTACTGCCCCAACGCCATGGTCATCAACTACACCAACCCTATGAGCGTGGTCATCGGCACATTGTACCGGGAGTTTCCGGAGATCACGGCCTATGGCTGCTGCCACGAGGTGTTCGGCACCCAGAAGTTGCTGGCCTGCGCACTGAAGGAAATGGAAGGCATTCCGGTCACCCGGAACGACATCACCGTCAACGTCGTCGGCATCAACCACTTCACCTGGTTCACCGACGGACGCTACCGGGGCTACGACCTGCTGGAGGTCTACACCCGGTTCGTTGAGAAATATTACGAGATTGGCTACAACACCGCAGGCGGCGATCTGGGCAACTGGATGAACAACTCCTTCCGGAACAATGCCAAGGTGCGCATGGATCTTTACAAGCGCTTTGGCTATGTGGCCGCGGCCGGTGACCGTCACCTGGCGGAGTTCATGGACCAGGAGGACTATCTGGCAGATCCTGAGTGTGTCAAGCGCTGGAACTTTGGCTTGACCACTGTCCAGTGGAGAAAGGACGATCTAAAAAAACGTCTGGAGCGCAGCGCGCGGCTGTATTCCGGCGAGGAAACCTATGAGATCCACGAGACCGGTGAGGAGGGCGCGCTGCAGATGCGTGCGGTGCTGGGGCTGAAGGACATGGTCACCAACGTAAACCTGCCCAACCGGGGTCAGATTCCCAACCTGCCCCTGGGTACCATCGTGGAGACCAACGCATCCTTCCGCAACGGCGAGGTAAAGCCGGTGTTTGCGGGCAATGTGCCGGAAAATATCTATCCTCTGGTTGCCCGGGCAGCCAAGGAAAATGAGATGATCATCGATGCTGCCTTCAGCGGTGATCTGGAATTTGCCTACAGTAAGTTCCGTCAGCTGAATATGCTGAAAACGCTCACCGAGGAACAAAAACGCGCCCTGTTCGATGAAATGGTGGATGGCACCAAAAAGTATCTGGGTGACTACAAATAATACATAACAAAAGCAGCAGCTATAAACCGGCCCGGGTGACAATCAAATGTACCCGGACCGGTTCTCTTATTTATGTTTTTTTCTGTACTCTGAGGGGGAGATGCCCTTCTCCTTCTTAAACACCTTGCAAAAATAGCTGGATGAATTAAAGCCGCAATCGATGGCAATCTTGGTCATATTGCCGCAACCGCCCTTGATCATCTCGCAGGCCTTGCTGATCTTAATGGAGTTTAAGTAAGACATCAGCGGAATACCCAGGCTTTTCCGAAAAAATCGGCAAAGGTGGTATTTGGAAATATAAAACTGTTCTGCGATTTGGGAAATATCCGTAATCTGATTGTAATTCTCGTTGATGTACTGTATGATTTGGGTGATGCGGGCATCGGCATACTTATGGGGTACATAGGTATTTTTCCCGTAGGCCAGCTGAAACAGCAGCTGATAGAGATATCCGCTGCACAGCAGCTCATCCGGTGACCGCTGTTCCCGGGTGTACTCTGCCAGCATTGCTTCCAGCAGCGACAGAATCTTTTCCTTCTGGGCAGCCTCTCCCCGAAAAACAAAGGGGACTTTCTGCAAGGTAGGAAATATCGTTTCTCCGGTAAAATAGGTACGCAAAAAGGCATCGGAAAAGTGTACCAAAAACCGCAGGCCGCCTTCACCGTCGGTCCGGTGAAATACCTGCCGGGGAATCAAAACCACATCCCCCTCTTTGACCATAAAAAACCGGTCTTCGATAAAATATTCCCGCTGACCCTTTACCAGATAGTAAAGCTCGTAGGAGCGATGGCGGTGCATATTGGGAATCGGCGTTCTGACCGTCTCCCGCTCGATGTAAAAATCCGCAGAGGAAACATCTTCAATGGGATACACCTTTTTCGCCCCCTTTCCCTTTTTTCGGTATTATAATCGTTTTTCCGAAGGGTTGCAAGGGCGAAAGCGCAATATTTTACAAATTCACAAAAAATAAGCAAGAAATTTATATTTTCTTTTCTGATCGTCGGATCCCCCAAAAAGGAGGCATTTTATGCAATTTCAAACACCCGAACAGGCAGGCATTTCCTCCCGGAATGTACTGGCATTTTACAAGGAGCTGGACAGCTGCGGTCTTTCCACCCACAGCGTGATCCTCTCCCGGGGCGAGCACTTCTTTTCCGAGTGCTATTATGCCCCTTTCCACAAGGATTTTCTCCACCGGATATATTCCTCCTCCAAATCCTTTGTTTCCATTGCCGTAGGCTTTTGTCTACAGGATGGGCTGCTCTCTTTGGAAGATCCGGTTTCCAAATTCTTCCCGGAGTGTGCTCCAAACGGACACAACGCCACAGTGCGTGATTTTTTAAGAATGTGCACCGCTGTAGAAAAAGGCCGCAGCTGGTTCAAAGGCCACAACGGTGACCGGACAGCTTTTTACTTTGCAAACGAAGCGCAAAAGCTTCCCGGCACCCTTTTCACCTATGACAGCACCGCAAATTTTATGCTGGATGTCATCGTAGAACGGGTCACCGGCAAGCCGTTTTTGGATTACCTGCGAGAAAAGGTCTTAAATGATATCGGGTTTTCCAAAGATGCCTGCTGTCTTACCTGTCCCGGTGGACACAGCTGGGGAGACTCCGGCATTCTTTGTACCGCCCGGGACCTTTGGCGGTTTGCCCGGTTTGTCGGAAACGGCGGCAGGTGGGCAGGTAAGCAGTACCTAAACGAGGCATATATCAAAGCTGCCACAACCCCCTCATCGGTCAGCAGTCCCTACGGTTTCCGGAATCTTCATAATACCGAAGGCTACGGCTACCAGTTTTGGGGTGCCGCCGACGGCTGCTTTGCCACCAAGGGTATGGGCGGTCAGATCTCACTTTTCGATCCTACCCACGACTTTATCTTTGTGATCAATTCCGACAACCAGGGAAATCCCTTTTTCTATTATCAGATCTACCGGGCGCTTTACAGCCATATTATTGATCATTTAGGTGACCCTCTGCCTGAAGAGCCTGCAGCGCAGGCGGAACTTGCTGCATATCTGGCGGACAGAAAGCTTTTCTCCCTGTCCGGCGCAAAGAGCAGCCCTCTCCGGGAAAAAGTCAACGGTAAAACATTTATCTGCAGCGAGAATCCTATGGGTATCCGCAATTTCCGGTTGGACTTTTCCGGTGAAACCGGTACCTTTACCTATGAAAATGACCAAGGGGAAAAGGTCATTCCCCTTGGCTTCGGTCACAATGTATTTGCCAAGTTCCCCCAAGAGGGATACTCTGATCAGGTGGGCGGTATCCCCTGTCCCGGCAATTATTACGATGCCGCGTTTTCCGCCGACTGGCCGGTGGAAAATACCCTGCGGATCCGGGTGCAGATCATTGACAAGTATTTTGGAAATCTCGGTATCCTCTTTGGCTTCAAAGACGAGAACAATGTGACCGTCCGGATGGAAAAAACCGCAGAGAATTTCCTCAACGAGTATAGCGGTATTCTGAACGCACAGGCACAACACATTCTATCGATAGATGGTCGCTAAATTCGGAGTTTATCGAGCTGTTTCAAATTCGCACAACTCAATTGTCATTGCGAGCCAGTGCGCACACTGGCGTGGCAATCTATTGGTAACACTTGGTTTTTAGATTGCCACACCAGTGACATTGGTCACTGGTTCGCAATGACAACGAAAATTGTAATCGCTCGATAAATTGGAATTTG
>JAZNRQ010000124.1:0-2444 GCA_045590735.1 Faecousia sp.
AGCGAGTGGCAGCGGTCGGCAAATGTCAAGACGCTTGTCGTTGCAGACATTGCCGGGCACCGCAACAGGGACATCTCAAGGAGAATACGGATTCTTCGCTTTCGCTCAGAATGACAAGGTGTATCGAAACAGCTCGATAAACCGGAATTTATTAAAATAAGGTATTTACATTTTTCGGTATATCGTGTATGATATGGCTAACAGAGTAGAAGACCTCGCGTAAAGTGCTGTCAGAATGGGGAGTTGTGTGGCAGACGAAGGATTTTTGTCCGCGATGAGGTTTTCGCACCCGCTGGCCATAATGGATCACCTCCTTTATGCAAAGCGATACTCGGTCGGGTATGCAGCTGCATACCTCTGGGTGTTTTGTCCATATTAACTCCCTTTGCGCACTGCGCATAGGGATATTTTTATGGACGCACTCTATCAAAAGGAGGTCCTCTTATGAAAAAAAATCACTCTCTTTCCCCTATCAAGCTTTTGGTCTATAGCGCAATGTTTGCCGCTATTGCCGTAGTGCTGGGACGGGTAACCGCCATTTATCCTGCACCCGGTGTAAAGTACACTCTGGATAAGTTTGTGCTATTTCTTGCCGGTATGTTTTTAGGGCCAATTTCCGGCGCACTCGTTGGTTTTGTTGCAGATTTTACCGGCGGTGTGCTCTATAATCCCGGCGGAACCTATCAGATTCAGTTAGCGGTTGCACCTGTACTTTACGGTCTGTTCGGTGGTATTTTCCGGAAAATGCTGCTTAAAAAATGCAGCTTACCTCGGATTACAATTGCCTATCTTTTCCCCATTGTTATCGGCTCTGTGCTTTACCAAAGCCCCGCACTGGCCGCCACCTATAGCCCCGCTACCTTCTGGGCAGCTACCTTTGCGTACTTGGGTACCCGCAGCATCCAGTTTGCGATTATGCTGGTGCTGGAGGTTGTGCTGATCTTTATTTTAATGAAAACCAGTCTTTTCTCCCGGATTGGCCTTTGGCCTTCCACCAAAAAAGAAAAGGAAGATGTAATTATGAACGCAGAACAAGCCATTGCATATATCCATTCCGTTTGCTGGAAGGGAAGTATCCCGGGGCTTGGCAGAACCCAAACACTGCTGAGTCTTATGGGCGACCCCCACAAGCAGCTGAAATTTGTCCACATTGCCGGCACCAACGGCAAAGGCTCCACCGCTGCTATGACCGCCTCTATTTTGCAGCAGGCAGGCTACCGGGTGGGTCTTTACACCTCCCCTTACATTTACCGTTTCAACGAACGGATGCAGATAAACGGTGAGCCGATCTCCGATGACGAACTGGCAGAGATCACCGCCTGGGTCAAGCCTTTTGCGCAGTCTATGGAAGAATCCCCCACGGAATTCGAGCTGGTCAGCTGCATTGCCTTTGAATACTTTAAGCGCAATCTCTGCGACATTGTGGTGCTGGAGGTCGGTATGGGCGGTGCGCTGGATTCCACCAATGTGATCGATGCCCCCGAGGTAGCGGTCATCACCAACATCGGCCTTGACCATACCGACGTGCTGGGAAAAACCGTGGAGGAGATTGCTGCCACCAAGGCAGGCATTTTCAAAACCGGCTGCGACGCAGTGGTCTACCGGGGCACACCCTCTGTGGAAGCGGTTTTCGAGCAGGTCTGCGCGGAAAAGGACATCCCTCTTACCAAGGCGGATTTTGATTCCCTGGTGCTTCATTCCCACGGTCTCACCGGACAGGTCTTTGATTGCGGCAACCGG
Organism: Faecousia sp.; assembly: GCA_045590735.1. Lineage (GTDB taxonomy): Bacteria > Bacillota > Clostridia > Oscillospirales > Oscillospiraceae > Faecousia. The sequence continues at coordinate 1,741 of JAZNRQ010000124.1, forward strand.
AAGAACCTGCAGCTGCCTCTGCTGGGCGACCATCAGCTGCACAATGCTGCGGTGGTACTGTCTGTCTGTGACCGGCTGATCGCCCGGGGCTGGAAGATCTCCGAGGAGAATATTTACGAAGGTATGCGCCTTGTCAGCTGGCCCGGCCGGTTTGATGTGATGCAGGAAGATCCCCTGTTTATCATCGACGGCGGTCACAATCCCCAGTGCATTGAAGCCCTGGTGAAAAACATTCAGGATTATCTTGCGGACCGGAACGTGATCGTTCTGACCGGTGTGCTGGCAGACAAGGATTACGCGGATATGTATAAGCCGGTGATGCCCCTGGTACAGGAGTTTGTGTGCATCACCCCGCCCAACCCCCGAAAGCTGGACGCAGCCCTGCTTGCTCAGTATCTGATGGAAGCAGGCGCACAGGCTACCCCCTGTGAAAGCATCATCGACGGTGTAAAAACCGCTATGGAGAAGGCCGGCAAGGACGGCGTTGTGCTTTGCTTTGGCTCTCTGTACTCCATCGGCTCTATCCGCGACGCCCTGGCAGAAGTCACCGAAAGAAAAGAATAAAATTCCAATTTATCGAGCTGTTTCAAATTTGTATAACCCAATTGTCATTGCGAGCCAGTGCGCACACTGGCGTGGCAATCTATTGGTAACACTTGGTTTTTAGATTGCCACACCAGTGACATCGGTCACTGGTTCGCAAT
>JAZNRQ010000125.1:0-16803 GCA_045590735.1 Faecousia sp.
ACGGCATTATAATCGGAATTGTGGGTATAGCAATGGCAATTATCAACTACCCCATCTATAAGGGCATTTTGAATTCCCGCCGCAAAAAGTACGCGGCGCAGATTATTGCACTCAGCGAAAAGCTCACCGGCAAATAACATATAAAGCGAAACGGCGAACAGCCGTTTCACTTTTTTTGGCAAGTAGATAATAATTCCTCAAAACGCAAAAACGTAAACAAAACTTTAACATTTGGGTGTTATACTGTATGATAAGTCTGAGTATGAACGGAGGTAACAGGATGTTTAAGATATTGGTTGTAGAGGACGATAAAGAACTGAACAGAACGGTCTGCTCCTTTTTGAACCAAAGCGGCTACGAAGCAACGGGGTGTTTTAACGGAAATGAAGCGTATGACGCGCTCTATGACAATATGTTTGACCTGATCGTGTCGGATATTATGATGCCCGGTGTGGACGGCTTTGAGTTTGCGAGAAACGTGCGGGAGCTGAATCAGGATATCCCCATCCTGTTTATGACTGCCCGTGATGATATCGCGTCCAAGCAAAGGGGCTTCCGGATTGGTGTGGACGACTATATGGTTAAGCCCATCGACCTGGATGAACTGTTTTTGCGGATCGGCGCCCTTTTGCGCCGTGCCAAGATCGCATCCAGCCGTAAATTGGAGATCGGCAGCTTCGTAATGGATGCGGACGAGCATACGGCGTATCTGGGGGAGGAAGAGATCCCGCTGACCAACCGGGAGTTCAGCATTCTTTACAAATTGCTCAGCTACCCGAAAAAGACTTTTACCAGAACCCAGCTTATGGATGAATTCTGGGATGCGGACACCGAAACGGCACCGAGAGCGGTGGATGTATATATGACAAAGCTTCGCTCCAAGCTTTCGGACTGTGAGGATTTTGAAATTAAGACGGTACACGGATTGGGCTACAAGGCGGTGATTAAATGAAAAGAGACAGCCGGATAAAAACGGTTCTTAAATGGATCAACCACTATTTGGTGTTTTTTCTGCTGGTTGCCTTTGTGATCACCTGCTGCACAATGCTGTTTGTGTCTGTTTTGCGGGATAGCCTGGGCATTGTGTTAACCGACGAGAACATCGGGGTTGCCGCAAAGATCACGTTTTGGAATGTGGTGCTGCTGAGCCTCATATTCACGCTGATCGACACCCTGCGCAGAAAGCTGACGGTGGAACGGCCTGTCAAACGGATCACCGATGCGGCAGAAAAGATCATTCAGGGTGATTTTTCGGTTCGGGTAAAGCCCCAAAGCAAATTCGGGACCGATGAAACATTTAACCGCATTATTGAGTGCTTTAATAAGCTGGCGGAAGAATTGGGCGGTGTGGAAACGCTTCGCACCGATTTTATCGCAAATGTGTCCCACGAAATGAAAACACCCCTTGCGGTGATGCAGAACTACGGTACACTGCTGCAAACACCGGATTTGAGCGAAGAAAAGCGGGTTGAATACGCAAAAGGCATCACTGACGGCGCTCGCCGTATGGCAGATATGATGACCAATATTCTAAAGCTGAACCGCCTTGAAAATCAGCAGATATTCCCCGAAACCACGGAGTTTGATTTAGGAGAACAGCTTTGCGAATGCCTGTTGCGATTTGAAAATGTTTGGGAAAAAGCAAACATTGAAATTGAAACAGATATCGCAGAGGATGTTAAGGTAAAAGCGGATGCGGAGCTTTTGGGCCACGTTTGGAACAATTTGTTGTCCAATGCCTTTAAATTCACGCCCTCCGGCGGTACGGTAACAGTATCCCTTACCGCAACCGAGCATCACGCAACGGTAAAAGTAACCGACACCGGCTGCGGTATGACCCCGGAGGTCGGCGCGCATATTTTTGAAAAATTCTATCAGGGAGATACCTCCCGTGCTGTTCAGGGCAACGGCCTGGGGCTTGCGCTTGTGAAAAGAGTGATCGATATTATGCAGGGCGAGATCGGTGTGGAGAGCACTGTGGGAAAAGGCTCTGCCTTTACCGTAAAGATCCGGAGGAGCTAGAATGGACTGGAAGAAGATTGGGAAAGCCTTGTTATTTCCCCATATCGCCATTATGATCATACTGCTTCCCATCGCTACCGTGTTTCTTGTGTATTCTATGGTGTTTTTGGGAACGGAATCGGTGATCGCGATCATTTCCTATGTGCTTTCTTTCTATACGTTGATGGTTTGGTGCTTAAAAGTACCGCAGTTGATCCGGTTTTTTAAAACCTTTAAAAATGATAATAAGTATGTAAAGCTTTGGCGGGACGATACAAGGCTAAGAGTCAATGTGTCCCTGTACGGTACACTGTTTTATAATACCGCCTATGCACTGCTGCAGTTGGGAATGGGCTTTTGGCATCACACCTTTTGGTTTTACTCCCTGGCGGGATATTACATACTGCTTGCGGTGATGCGGTTTTTCCTGGTGCTTCATACCAGCAGATATAAGCCGGGAGAAAAAATGCTGATGGAGCTGCGGAAATACCGTGCCTGCGGTATCGTATTTCTCCTTATGAACCTGACACTGGCAGTTATGATCTTCTTTATGGTGTACTGGAACAGGACATTTCATCACCACGAGATCACGACCATTGCACTGGCGGCATATACCTTTACATCCTTTACATTTGCCATCATCAATATGGTGAAATACCGCAAGTATAACAGCCCTGTGTATTCCGCATCCAAGGCGATCAGTATGGCATCTGCCTGTGTATCTATGCTGACGCTGGAATCCACAATGCTGACCACCTTCGGGGACGGCACGATGACGATGACAGGGCAGCGCATTTTGCTGGGAGCTTCCGGCGGCGCAATATCCGTATTTATTATTGCAATGGCACTGCAGATGATCCTGCAGGGAACGAAGAAAATCAAGCAGTTAAAGAATTAGAGGAGAGCAGATGGAAAATAAAGAAACATTTCAGTATATATACTCTGCCGAGGAGCAGGAGGAGATCAAATCCATTCGCAAAAAGTATGCCCTGCAAGAGGAAACAGAGGATAAGATGACACAGCTTCGCCGCCTGGATAAGGCGGTAACGCAAAAGGCAACCACCGTATCGCTGATCGTCGGCATCCTTGGCGCACTGGCTTTAGGCACAGGTATGAGCCTTGCGATGACAGACATTGGAGAGAAGCTCGGTCTGCAAGGTGGAATGCCGATGCTGGTGGGTATTTTGGTCGGAATCGTTGGAATTGGGATCGCTTGTGCGGCTTACCCCATTTACAACCACACGGTTAAGAAGGAGCGGGAAAAGATCGCCCCGGAAATTATCAGACTTACAGATGAGCTCATGAAATAAAAAGAAAACAGGTAGAAAAGGCGGATAAGCTGTGCTATAATGGAAAACAGAAAAATCTGCGGGAAAGTAAATCCTGCAACGAGGAGGAATCCCACCGTGAAACTGAAACTGATCAGCTTTAATATCCGCTGCAGCAATGATCCTGACGGACATTCCGTTGCGGAGCGTGCGCCCCGACTGTCTGAGATCACCGCCCGCTACGATGCGGATGTGATCGGTTTTCAGGAATACAGACCAAGATGGGAGCCTTATATCGAGGAAGCCTACAGTGATATTTACGATATGTTCCTCAAATACCGTAGCGAAACAGTGGATGTTGAGGCGTCTCCTATTTTGTGGCGGAAAGATAAGTTTGTATGTTTGAAAACAGGGTATTTTTGGCTTTCAGATACCCCAGAGGAGGAATCCCGGGGGTGGGATGAGAAGTATAACTGCTACCGGATGTGCGTTTATGTGATCCTGCGTGAAAAGCAGACAGGCAAAACGTTTGCGGTAATGAACACCCATTTTGGCTTTGGTGATGGGGGACAGGTGCGCAGCGCGGAGCTGATCTACACCTACAGTCAAAAAATTGCAGAATACCCCACGGTGATCGTAGGCGATTTCAATATGACCCCGAAAAGTGCCGGATATGCCCAAATGACAAAGCATTTCCGGGATGTCAATGCCCTTACGGCACAGGATCAGCGCACGACTTATCACGGCTATCATCCGGAGACCGTTACGGATCAGCATATCGACTACTGCTTTGTGAATGAAAAGGTCTGCCCGGTTACTCAGGTGCTGATGACCGAAACCATAGAGGGGAAATATCCTTCCGATCACTATGGTCTTTATAACGAACTGGAACTGTAAATAAGCTGTAAAATAACGCGTATATATCTTCACAATAAACGGAGGGAGCAACCCCCGTCCTACAAACATCTCACCGGAGATACTGTAGGGCGGGGGTTTACTCCCGCCTTAAATCTGCCTTTTTATTGCATTTTTGTCTTCAGGAACTCCAAAAAGCTTTTAATGCTGCCGGTGGCGTGTTCCTTGTAGTACACGCATATGGTGTGGGATTTGGAAAAATCCGTTACATTCAGGCAGAGGGGATCCAAAGGCTCTTGCTCCGGAATTCGGATGTGGCCGATAAACAGACCGGTGCGCATCAGCCGGTGGTAGCATTCGATATCATTGACTTTTGCTACGATCTTTGGGGTAAAGCCAGCCTCCTGACAGGCACTGACCACAAGACCTTGCATACTGCTGCCCATAGTAACAAAAGGCTGATCCTTCAGTTGCCGCAAGGTCACATCCTGCCCGTGGAGGTGGTGATTCTCGCTGACCCACAGATAGATCTTACCGACATAGAGCCGGAAGCATTCAAAATCCCCGTAACGGGAATCCTCCGGACCGATGATAATATCGTAATCGTTAAAATTACTCTCATTATAATTGATGTTGGTGTCAAAGGTGACGGAAGGGTGCTTTATCTGATATTCCACAATGTAGTTTGTGATCCGGGTGCGGTCGGACAGGGCAAGCAGACGGATGACCTGATCGTCAGAGGGGTAGACAATATCGTTGATAGCCTGGTCCAGTTCAGAAAAAGCGGTTTCCAGGGAATCCTTCAGTTTTTTGCCGTTGCTGTTTAAAATGATCCGGTTGGCAGAGCGGTCAAAGAGGGTGGTGCCCAGCTCCTGCTCCAGACGGCGAATGGCGGCGGATACGGATGATGCGGGGACATTGTGTTTTTCTGCGGTTCGGGCAATGCTGCCGGACCGGGCACTGTCAAGAAAATAACGAAGCTGTAAAAGTTCCATAAAATCACCTCAAAACCATTATAGCACATCTTCCAGGATGTGCAAGCGCAATTTATGATATTCTTTACAATGGGATTAGAGTTGGTATAATAAAATCAGAATGCTATCAAAAACCAATAAAACAAGGAGGAAAAACCTATGAAAAAGCTGATTCCGGTACTATTTGCGGTTTTACTGCTGGTAACGATGGCAGTGACCGTACACGCGGAAGAAAATGCAAATGTAGTAAAAGGAAATCAGGTTGCTGTTGATGCAGCAAAAATGACCTTCCCCGCAGATGCAACAGAGCATACGGCTGTTTGCCCTGTCTGCGGTGTCAGTGCAACCTGGCTGCCCCTGACACCGGAAGTACTCGGTGCAGGCTTCACAGCTGCAGAAGCAAATACCCATTATTATCTGACGGGCTCTGCGGAGTCTGCCGGAGCAAAGTTCACGATGGCAGGTGGCAACAGCTGTCTGCACCTGAACGGCAAGAACATTACCAGTACCGGCGGCAGAGCCATTGAAGGCACAGCTGGTGTGCTGAATATCATGGGCAGCGGCAAGATCCAAGGCGGTGGCGTCGTGGAAAACGGCGGCAGTGTGTACCTGAATGGTGCAACCATGAATATGTACGGCGGTACCATTCAGAATGGTGTAGCTACCGTAAAGGGCGGCAACATCTATATCGCTACCGGTGCATTTAATATGTACGGCGGCGAGATCACCAACGGTGTTTCTAACGGCACAACGGCAAACAACGGCAGGGGTGACGGCGGCGGCAACATCTATTTGACCGGCCAAAACTCTGTGATGCACATGTACAATGGCACCATTTCCGGGGGCAAAGCAAAAGTTTGCGGCGGTAATATTTTTGTTACCGAAGAAGCACAGTTCTTTATGCACGACGGCACACTTACCACTGGCGAAGCTAACTTGTCTTCTACCAACTATGTGTGCGGCGGCGGCAATCTTTTCGTGGGCTACAAAGCGAAATTCGACATGTATGACGGCACCATCAGCTACGGCGAGGCCAATAAAGGTGGCAACATCGGTTCTTTTCGATGGGCTACACTGAACATTACCGGTGGCATTATTGAATTGGGAACCGCCAAAGTTGAAGGCGGCAACCTTTTCAGCAATTCAACTGTTGAAACTGTAAGCCAACGCGTTGCTATCAATTTGGAGAATGTGATTATTCGCAACGGTTCCGTTACCGGTACTTCTAGTGCTTATGGCGGCAATATGAGTCTTAACCGCGCCACTGCAACCATCGGTGCGGGTACGCTGATCAGCGAGGGTACTTCTGGATACAGAGCCGGTAATATCCGCCTGTATCTTGGCACCATCGTTATGACCGGCGGAAAGATCACCAATGGTACTGATTCCAGCTCAGGTTATGATGAGATTCAATTGGAGGGTACGAGTTCTGCCAAATCTATCATGTATATGCTCGGCGGCGAGATTGAAGCCAAAGAAGTGGAAAATGCTTCCGTTAGAGCCAATGCCTATAGTGAATTTTATCTGGGCGGAGATGCCACAATTGTAGATAATAATCCGGCAAATTACGATTTTTACATTTATAAAGCTTCTTCCGGCACTGGTAAGCTGTTCATTTGTGACGGCTGGACAGGCAGCGCTACAGTTAGCAGTAATGTTACCTTTACAACCGGTTCGGCTGCTCCTACAGATCAGATCCAGGTCGTAACATTGGACGAAGATAGGAACGCTACAGTAGGTGGCAGCTTTAGCGGTAAACTGAAGAACAGCACTACCGGCGCAATGCTGGTGGGTAATAGTGACGGCACATTGGCTATAGGCAGCCTTGCTGTGGTGGATGCAGCGGGCAAGGTAACACTGACCGATGATCCTCTGACCCTGTGGGCAACCGGCAACTATGCCTTTATCCGTCTTTACAAAGCTTTTGAGATCGCCGATCCTGCTGCAGGTATGTGGGTCGATCTGAATGGCTGCAGCCTGACCCTCTCCGGCAGCGGCAATATCAATGTTTTTGATTCTGCCAACGATACCTACCGGGCAGCTGCCTGCGGCAAGGTCATCAATAATGGTACTGTGACCGTAAACCAGGATGTGACAGCCCCCAACGGCAACCGGTATCTGGCTGTGGCTGATGGCAATACTACCACGATGCACCGGATCGGTCTGAAGCTCACTGCGGTGACCCTCAGAACCACCGAAGCAGGTGTTTACTACAAGGCAAAATACGAATGCGATGAAACCCTGGCCGCCAAGGTAAAACGCTACGGTGTTGTGGTCAGTCTTGCGGATATGCCCGGCGAGGACTTTTTGACCGAGTGGGACGAAAACCAGTATACCACCGCAAAGAATGCGTTTAAGAGCGGTGTGATCGCCACCTCTGGTTCTGTCTTCAATATTATGAAGGCATCCATTACCGACCCGGCAGAAAATGCAGCCCGGGGTGAAATGGATATTTACGCCAACCCCTATATCTGCTTTAACTTTGGTAAAGACAAGATTGTAGTGGCGGATACGGTCAACGCGGGCAAGACCGAGGAAACAGAGGGCTTTAATGGTATCGCTATGAGTCTGCACAATGTGCTGGATACATTGGACGATACGTATTTTAACTACGATGCAGCTACACAGACTAAGATCGATGCATTCTACAAGCAGTGGAAGCAAAACGGTATGGCGGATTGGGTATTTATCAATATCGCAAGCGATGTTGAAAGATTTGACAACAGCGATCTAAAATTTGCCGAAGACAGCAATGAGGCAGAGTGCCCGGCTTGTGGTGCGCTCGTTACCTGGACTCCCGTCAGCCAGGCAGCAGATACCACTACAAAGATCGGTGTTGCGGCGGCGGGCGCACACTACTACCTGACTGAGGATATTACCTATACCCAAAGTGGTACGAATGTGGGCTTCATTACCGGTCCCACCGCACAGGGCGATGTAGCATGTCTGCACCTGAACGGCCACGATCTGACAGCAACCAAGGCCGCCGCTATTTACAGCCCCTATGCCCGAATGGGTACCCTCAATGTGATGGGCAACGGTACGGTCAGCGGCAATAGCACTGCAGCCGGCACAACGGTTTATCTCAGCAGCCAAAAGGATTCCGGTAGAATTAACCTCTACGGCGGCACTTATGTGAAGCCCGAATCCAACGGATCCTCTATGGTTGCACTGATCAATGGCGGCAGTATCCATGTGTATGACGGTGCCTGGCTCAAGGGTAACGGCAGCGGCAATGCGGTCTATATGGACCTGGCCGGCAATGCGGCTACCACCTTTGCTGTCCACGGCGGTAAAGTCACCGGCGGTGAAGTGGCTGTGGCAGAAGCTGCAGGCTCCAAAACCAGAAAGTTCATTGTTGACGGCCGTTCCTATGTAGAAGAAATGGTGATCCGCAACACAAATGTGGCAGTGGAGATCTCCGGAAACCCGGTCATCGACCGTATTGCTCTGAAGCCTAACGGTATGCTGACCATCGGCACCCTGACCAAGGGCGCGAAAATTGGTGTCAGCACCAACAAGGTGTTCACCAAGTCCTTTGAAAAGGCTGCAGATTATCTGAAGTATTTCTACGCCTGGAAGGAGCCGGACTCCATCAGTGTAACCGATGCCGGTGAACTTTGCTATGACATCAATTATGAGTACTATATGACTCCCTATGTACGGGATGTAAAAGCGGAAGCCATCGCAGACGGCAAGATCCACTATTACTTTATGGCAGCTAAGGGTATGGTCATGAGTCCTACCAATGCCGGCGATATCGATAAGTGGGGCGACAGCTGTCTGGTGGTATTCCCCAACGGCGAGACGATGCTCATCGACAGCGGCTATGCCATCCAGGCACCTGTCATCTCTGGCAGCTTGAAGCGTATGGGCGTTTCCACTCTGGATTATCTGGTGGTCACCCATCCCCACAACGACCATGCTGGCGGCGCCTTCGGCTCCGGTTCCACCTTCCTGGACGAGATCACCGTGGAGCAGGTATATTACCAGGACCTGCAGTACGGCGGTAGCTGGGATGGCGTTCTGGAAAGCAAGTGCAGCGAAAGAAACATTCCCTACACGGCCTTGTGGAAGGGCGATGTGCTGACCTTTGGTGAAGGCGACAGAGCAGTTACTTTGACAATGCTGTGGCCCGGCCAGGAGGATGCAGACACTACCATCGAGGATGCGGCAAATAAAAACTCCATGGTATTCCGTTTCGACTACGGTGAGCACTCCTCTATGTTTACTGCGGACATTTACGACTACACAGATAAAAAGCTGCTTGCTATGTACGCGGCTGAAGAACTGGATATTGATATGCTGAAGATCGCCCATCACGGCTTGGGAACAAACACCAGCTCTTTGGCATTCCTGCAGGTGGCAACGCCTGAAATTGCTGTGGCGACCGGTAGCTTTGACATTAATGCTACGGTTTCGGGACGCTTCGACAGCGTAGGTGCTACCTTGCTTGAAGACCGCTTCCACGGTTATATCCATATTTCCTCCGGCACTGACGGTGTAATGACCACCGAAACCGAGAGCTAAATAAAGGTCAAGAGATTGTAAAATAACTCGTATATACATTCACAATAAACGGCGGGAGCAAGCCCCCGCCCTACAAACATCTCACCGGAGATACCGTAGGGCGGGGGTTCACTCCCGCCGTAAATCTGTTTTATGAATGAAAACGGAATCAATATGCGTTATTTTACACTCCTTGATTTTTTTGAAAAAATTTTTTAAAATTATAAAACCGACTGGCTTTTTAAATCCCCTTTATGAATGTAAGGAAACAAAACCAAAAAAACAAAAAGGAGATAATCATTATGAAAACAACATTTAAAGGACTCTTGGCACTGGTACTGGCACTGACAATGGTATGCACGATGGCAGGCTGCGGCTTAAGGAAAGAAACACCTTCTGAAAAGTATGCGGACATCATTGAGGACTTTGTACCCGATTGGAATAATGTTGAGGAACTGTGCGTTGGTGATGTACACAAGGCCGATGGCGCGATCTGGACAGAAGTCAATTTTATGGACATGGTCAAAACCGCATCTACCGATGAAAGTGTGGTCACTGTCAGCAAGGGCGGTAAGGTCACCGCCGTGGGCGAAGGCTCTGCCTATGTGATCATTGCCGTAGAGTTTCCGATTTTGGGCGTTATGATGCACGAGATCACCCGTTATGATGTAGTACCTGCCGAAGCGCAGGCACAGGCAGAAGAATTTATTATGGCGATGGATCTGCAGATGCGGGTAGGCGAAACCGAGGAAACAGCAGAAGCTGCATGGCTGCATTTTCCTGGTGGCGCTTCCGGCGCATCCAGCGATGAAAGTGTAGTTACTGTCAGCGACGATTTTGCGATTACCGCCGTGGGTGTGGGTCAGGCGTATGTGACCTTTGACTCCGGTATGGGCTTGTCCAGAACCTATCTGGTGACGGTCACCAATTAAAGACCTTCCGATGTAAAAGGGAGGGAGCAATATGGACGATATTGCCCACAAGGTAAGATACAATCTGTACTATATTTTTGCACGGGATAAGCAGGAACACCCAATGCCCGGTCACATAGCGGAAGCCATCCGGGCATACCTAATGTCTTGCCTGCCCCCCAAACCACCTGATTAAAAAATTCCGGTTTGTAGGGGACGGGTTTCCCGTCCCGCGGGCTACCCCAAACCACTGTCATCGCGAGGAGCGAAGCGACGTGGCGATCTCAAGGAACATCGGCAGTATTCGGGAGATTGCCACGCCCCTTTGGGGCTCGCAATGACACGGTAATTTGTCAGACGAAGCGTCCATCGAAACAGCTCGATAAACCGGAACTTAATAAAAAAGAAGAACCGGTCGCATTGGTGCGACCGGGGTTTGTGCATTATACGGTGGCTGCTTCTTTCGCTGCAGCTACGCAGGAGCGGGCGGTGTAGGAGGTCACATCCAAAATGGTTTCGCCGTCGATCTGCAGGGCAGTGGGGCGGTCAAATTCCACGGTGATCTCATGTCCGGTCAGAACCTTGACCATCTTGGTGTGCTTGACATGTTCGCCCTTGAAGATAGAAGGGAACACACAAAGGGTATGTAATCTGCCGGCACCGTGAAACAGTGTCAAAGACAGAGTGTGATCCTCGGAAAGCCGGTCCTGCTTCGGTGCAGCGATCATACCGCCGCCATAGTAGCGACCGTGCATTGTGGGTGCGATCCAAACCTTTTTGAAGGCATATTCCTGGTCATCAACTTTGATCTTTGCATTTACCGCATCAAAGCCGAAGAGCAGACCCTTAATGGCAATAGCAGTGTAGTCGACTTTCTTGCCAGGAATCTTACGCTGCTCGTCACCTACCTGGCAGCAGTAGCCGTCGATGCCGTAGCCAACGGCGTTAATAAAGCGGTAGGTCTTGCCCTGCACCTCCGCAGAGGGCAGATCCCGGAGATACTTGGTGATCTCGAAAGGCTCCGTTGCCTCGTGCTGACCGATATCATGTGCAAAGTCGTTGCCGGTGCCCAAGGGGTAGTAGAGGATCTTTTGGGAGATCTCGATATGGGCGGTATCGTTTGCGAAACGGTTCAGGGTACCGTCACCACCCACAAGTACCAAATAATCATCCTCTGCCAGCTTTTGCAGCAGCTGGGCGTAATCAGAAATTTGGGTCATATCCACAAATTCCAAAGGTGCAGGCAGCTTTGCTTCCAGCTGCCGCACATCACTTTCACATTTTCCATTGCCCGCCAGGGGATTGTACAGGATAAAGCCGGTTGCCATAATATTACCTCTTTTCGTGATTTTTAATTGTAATCATTAAGAAATATCATTTTTCCGCTTTGCGGTGTTTTCTTCCAAAAGTGTCCGGACGGTTTGTCCCAGCTGATCGGTTTTCGCACTGCAGACCGTCTCTGCCGGGATCACCTCCAAAATATCCAGATATACACAGGATGAGCGGAAAGGTGTGCGCTTTCGTATATGCTCTGTACCGGAAAGTCCTGCGACCACAATGGGCACATTTGCCTTTTGTGCAATTTTGAATACACCGTTGTGGAAGGGGAGAAGTGTCCCGGTTTTGCTGCGGGTGCCCTCCGGGTAAATGCCGATGGAAACCTGATCGGTTTTCATAAGCTCCGCTGCCCGGTTGATGGTACGGATGGCATTGCGGGGATTTTCCCGGTCAATTGGCATAAAGCAGCATTTGCGGATGATCCTGCCGAAGCAGGGGATCTTGAAATTGGAAGGCTTGGAAACAAATGCCAGCCGATGACGGCGAAGTGCGTACCAGGTCACAATGGGATCAAAATTGGATACATGGTTGCCTACCAGCAAGAATCTTCCCTCTGCCGGCAGCTTTTCCTGCCCGGTCACATGGACCCGGATCCGCAGCAGCTTCACGGCGCAGAAGGTGGCGCTGTCCAGCAGGAAACGGTAAAAAGCACTGTGCGTGTTATATTCTTTTTTGGTGGAGACCGGGATGCTGCAGACGGTCAAGAATAATACGTACAAAAGGAAAAGTGTAGCTAGTCCCGCAAGGATATACAGGATGGGCACAGGATCAGTCCTTTCTGCGGATCATTGTTTTGCAAAGGATTTGGGAGAAACACCGTAAAAATTCCGGAATGCCTTACTGAAGGCATAGACGGAGGAGTAGTTCAGTAGCTCCGAAATATTGGTAATGGTCAGCTTCTTTTCCAGTAGCAGCTGCCGGGCGGTTTCCAGCTTTTTTCGCTGGAAATAGTCAGACAGGGTGCCGGAGGTGGTTTTCCGGAACAGCATCGAAAGGTAGCCGTAGCTGTAGTCGGTGATCTGTGCCAGTTCGTGGAGGCTTTTGATGGTGTAAATATGGGTATCGATGTAATTCATCAGCTTGTAGCACAGAGTTTCCGCATGGGAAATATTGGCAGAGCCGGTGGGCTGAATCCGCTGAAAGCCCCGGGAGATGTAGATCAGTGTCTGCCGGAACATTGCGTTTAGCAGTTCGTGCTTATAGTGATTGCTTTCATCGATCTCTGCAATGGCATTGCCCACAAGAAATTTGATCCGTTCATCCTGAATGACCCGGGAGGTGGGCGCACCGTGGCTGAGGATCAGCTGTTCAAAGGTATCTTCAAAACGGCCGCCTTGAACGATGAAGGAGAAAAAGTCAAATTTTAGTGGCTTTTCCGGGTCGCTTTCGATCCGGTGGGATTCGCAGGGCATAGAGAGATAAATATCTCCGTGGCGGACGTGGGTAGGTGTGTCGTTGGCATACACCAAGCCTTCTCCGTCCGTGACCACCGTGATCTCAAAGTGATTCAGGTGCATGTGGGTCTTGATCACGGTAGAGCCGGTGCAGAACATTCTGCCGATCTGCACCACCTGCAGATCGTCAAATTCCAGCGGATGGGAGAAAAAAGCGTTATTCAGATGGTAGTCTATGGTTTTCATGCTATCACCTCCCGTATAATGTATGTCTTTTTTTTATACTTGTCAATGAAAATTCTGTAAAATTGATATGAATTTTGTCAAATCCTTTCGTAAATATGAAAAAATGATATGTTTTTGCAGAGAAACGGACATTTACTTTTTCTACAGAAGGGAAGATAATGGACATACAGGAAAAAACCTGATCACACGTTCTGTTTTTTGGAGGGTATCAATATGGAAAAGAATCATGTGGTTGCCGTCATCGGCTGCGGCAGAATCGTCAGAAATGCACATTTGCCTGCACTGACAAAGCAGGAGAATGTTCGCGTTAAGTATGCCTGCGATATTATCCCGGGTAAAGCACAGCAGCTGAAAAACGATTTTCCCATTATCGAAAATGCCATTGAGGATTATAAGGTGGCACTGGCTGACAGTGAGGTAACGGAGGTGTTTGTTGTTACACCCAACTACGCGCACTATGAGGTCACTATGGCAGCACTGGCTGCCGGCAAGCACGTTTTCTGCGAAAAGCCTATTACCGTCAATTACCCCCTCTCCTGTGAGATGGCTGAGGAGGCAAACAAGCGTGGTCTGATGCTGAATATCGGCGTGTGCAACCGCTATCATAAGTCTGTTGAGCTGCTGGAGGAAATGAACCGGCAGGGTAAGTTCGGTAAGATTTACCACGTTTACTGCTCCTTCCGCTCCAAACGCAGCATTCCCGGCCTGGGTGGCAGCTTCACCACTAAGGCTCTGTCCGGCGGCGGTGTGCTGATCGACTGGGGCGTTCACTTCCTGGACCTGATCTTCTATGTTCTGGGCGGTGCCAAGCTGGAGAATGTCACCTGTGATGCTTACTGCGAGATGGCAAAGGATATGAAATCCTACCGCTATAAGTCTATGTGGGCAGAGGACACTTCTGACATCGAAAACGGTATCAATGACGTGGACGATTTCATTTCCGGCTACATACGTACCGACAAGGCAAACATTTCCTTTAACGGTGCCTGGGCACAGAACATTCCTGAAAATGAGATGTTCATCGACTTTATGGGCGATAAGTGCGGTGCAAGACTGCGTTACGGCGGCAAGTTCGAGATCTTCGACGGCGAGACCCTGGAGACCATTGCGCCTGAGTACGATATTCCCAATATGTATCTATGCGAGCAGGAAGCTTTCTTCAAATCTACAGAGACCGGCGAGAAGAACCGCTGCCATATCGACAATATTTTGGAATCCGCAAAGCTGCTGGACAGCCTGTACCAGTCTGCTGATATCCGGAAAGAGGTGCAGTTTTAATGGCTAAGAAGATCGGTTTTGTTGATTATTATATCAGTGAGTGGCACGCAAACCACTATCCCGAATGGATCGCAGAAGCCAATAAGGCACTGGGTACCGATTTTGAGGTGGCCTATGCCTGGGCAGAGCTGGAGACATCTCCGCTGGACGGTGTGACCACTGCCCAATGGTGTGAAAAGTTCGGCGTGGAGCAGTGCGCTACCATTGGCGAGCTGTGTGAAAAGAGCGACTATATCATCGTGCTTGCTCCCTCTGACCCGGATAAGCACCTGGGGTATGCCCGTCAAGTGTTCCCTTACGGCAAGCGTACTTACATCGATAAGACATTTGCACCGGACTATCCTACGGCAAAGGCGATCTTTGATGCGGCAGCACCTTACAATACTGCATTTTTCAGCTCCTCCGCACTGCGTTATGCGGAGGAATTGAAGGAAATGAAGGATCTGCGCAGTATGTTCATTACCGGCAGCGGCAGCAATTTTGAAGAGTACTGTATCCATTTGGTAGAGATGGCGGTTAAGCTGCTGGAAAATCCTGTGGAAAAGGTAAAGGTCGAGGCGATGGGCACACAGCTGATCTGTCGCCTGGTGGCGAAAAACGGTGCAGAAGCAGCACTTCTCTATTCTCCCGGCTACAACTATACGGTTATGGCTGTACCCCAGGAAGGTAAGCCTTGCCGGCAGATGATCACCTCTGCGTTTTTTGTAAATCTGCTGCAGGATATTATCCGGTTCTTCGAGACCGGTGAGCATTCCTTCGATCCGGCGCAGACTTTGGAAGTGATGCGGATAAGAGATGCATTGCTGGCAGCGCAGAAGCAGGATGGCCAGTGGCTGCAGGTACAGTGAGGTTTTTAAAATGAAAATTGGTGTTATTACAGATTGCTTCAAAAAACCGCTGACAGAGAGCATTCAGCTTGCAGGTCAGCTGGGTTTTTCCGGTGTGCAGATCTATGCCACCACCGGTGAATTTTCTCCCGAGACCCTGACCGACGAGAGAAAGCAGGAGATCAAGGAATTGCTGGCAGAAAATGGTCTGGAGATCAGTGCCCTTTGCGGTGATATGGGCGGTCACGGCTATGAGATCGAAGCGGATAACCCGGAAAGAATCGAAAAGACAAAGGCAATCATTGATCTGGCAGCAGAGTTTGGTACTTCTGTGATCACTACCCATATCGGTGTGATCCCGGCTGACAAAGCAGACCCTCGTTACGGTGTGATGCTCCGGGCATTAAATGCCTGTGGCAGCTACGCCAAGCGTAAGAATATCACCCTTGCCATCGAGACCGGTCCGGAGACGGCAGATACGCTGTACGCTTTTTTGCAGGACACGGAAGGCGGCGTGGGTGTCAACCTGGACCCGGCCAACTTTGTAATGGTCACCGGGCAGGATCCGGTGGCGGCGGTGGAGCTTTTGGGCAAATATATTGTCCATACCCATATTAAGGACGGTGTAATGCTGAAAAAGACCGACCCCAAGATCATTTACGATTGCTTTGCTGAAGGCGGTATCGAGGCGCTGAATGTGGCGGATTACTTCCTGGAAACACCGCTTGGCGAAGGTCACGTGGATTTCCCCAAGTACATTGCTGCGCTGAAAAAGGCCGGCTTTGACGGCTATCTGACCATTGAGCGGGAAACCGGTGCAGATCCGGTGGCAGATATTGTAACGGCACGGGATATGGTGCGGGGGATCCTGCAGCCTGCACAGAATTAACAGGAGCAGGTTATGAGAACGCTATATGAGCGAAATACCGCCAATTTTCCCCGATTAAAAACGGATACGTTCTTTGCTGACTACGAAAACCGTTTTTCCTACCAGGGTATTATGGACAAGGCTATCCGCAGAATCGAAAATGCCCAGTTATTGGATCGGGCTATGTGGAAGCGGTTTGCAGACCAATTCCGTATTCAAGAGGATTCTGACGGCAGCTGGCGGGGTGAATTTTGGGGCAAAATGATGCGCGGTGCGGCTTTGACCTACAGCTATACCCAAAACTCTGACCTTTACGAAATTCTCACCGAAACGG
>JAZNRQ010000126.1:0-2479 GCA_045590735.1 Faecousia sp.
CGGTACGGTGACCAAGACAGAAATCAAAAACTTGTTCCTGTCTTTCGGTATCCGTGACGAAAACGGTAAGGAGCAATGGTTCTGCATTTATCAGAAGGGCCTTGCCCGTCAGCGCTATTGGAACTGGGCAAATACCAAACAGGATATTGATGGTGTTTACGTTTTTGCAAACCCGGCATCGGAGCATTTCTTCTACAAAACTCCCAGCCTTGGCGGCGATAAGCTGCATTTTAAGCTGGTATTGGACAATGATGTGCTGCAAGCTTATTTCGGCAACGATATGTATGAAATGACCCTTGCCTGGGAACTGCCCCTGACGGAAGAACTGTGGGGTGGCTTTGCGTCCGGCAGCAAATACCAGCTTGGTATCAATACCGTTGACCCCTGCGCTCACACCTACACCAATGTAGAGATTCTGACCGGTGATGCTGTAACCGATGAGGAAACAGAAACGCCGGAGGAAGATCAGAATAACAATAAGTTCTATGTGGACAGCGTTTCCGGCGGCGTGACTGCCGATCAGGAGGCAGGCACCATCACAATCAGCAATTCTGTCAGCAAAACAGAAACCATATTCAAGGCAAATGCTGAGGAAACCCATAGTGACAAGTGGCAGCTCACCGGCACAGTAACCAAGACGGAAATCAAAAACTTGTTCCTGTCCTTTGGTGTTCGTGATGAAAGCGGCAAGGAACAATGGTTCTGTGTGTACAAGAAGGGTCTTGCCCGTCAGCGTTATTGGAACTGGGAAAATACCACCTATCAACCGGACGGCGTGTATGTCATTGCCAACCCGGCTTCCGAGCATTTCTACTACAAGACACCCAGCTTAGGCGGTGACAAGCTGCATTTTAAGCTGGTATTGGACAATGATGTGCTGCAAGCTTATTTCGGCAACGATATGTATGAAATGACCCTCGCATGGGAACTGCCCCTGACGGAAGAACTGTGGGGTGGCTTTGCGTCCGGCAGCAAATACCAGCTTGGTATCAACACCGTTGACCCCTGCGCCCATATCTACAGCAATGTGGAAGTGCTGACCGGGGATGGGGTGACACAGAGTAATCTGTCTATGGCAAAGAGCGTATTTGAACTGCCTGCAATTATTCCCGGCAAGGAAAGTTTTGATGTGACAGAAGAGGAAACCCCATAAATCATTGTATTTCAGAGATGCTTGCCGTTTCTTGCGGCAAGTACTCTCAAATAAATTTTAAGAAACGAGGAAAACACGTATGCAAAATCAGGGAAAAAGAATCTTTGCTTTGCTGCTGATGCTGTGTATGCTGGTCGGCATGATGCCTATGGCTGCACTGGCAGATGAGACAACAGCCAATGTTGAATTTGTTGGTCAGCAGTTGAGCCTGGGTGATGATCTGGATATGAATTACCATGTATCCATTGATTCAACGACCGCCCAAACTGCGGTAATGCATATTACCGTGGGCAATAACGATCCCAAAGCATATCCCATCAGTGAAATGTCCGCCAATGCAGACGGTAACTATGTGTTCACCGTAGAACTGGCTGCCGCCCAGATGACAGACGATATTACCCTGTCTTTGGTTGACGGCGAAACGGAGATTGCATCCAAGACCTATACCAATGCCGTTCAGAGCTATGCCAAGGAAATTCTTGGCGGCAGCTATGATGCTGACACCAAGGCTATGGTAAAGGCAATGCTGAACTACGGCGCAGCCGCACAGAAGTACTTTCAGTACAACGATACCGACCTGGCAAATGCCGGCAATGAAATCGCAGCACCTGCTGAACCTTCTGAAGAACTTGAGATCAGCATGGACGGTTCCGTCAGCGGCATCCGTTTTTACGGTGCATCTCTGGTTTATACCAGCAAGGTAGCTGTCCGTTTCTACTTCAGCGGCAGCACAGAAGGGATTACCTTCCAGGGTGGAGAGGCTTCCTATGATGCGCAGTCCAAGAACGGCCTGCATTATGTGGAGATTGCCGGTATCAATCCTCAGGATTACGATGAAGTGATTGAAATCGCAGCATCCAACGGCACCGACAGCATGACTGTTGGCTACAGCCCCATGCACTACATCACAAGAATGTATCACAAGGAATCCTCCAGCGCAGAATTGAAGGCTCTGGTTCAGGCTATGTATGGCTATCATGAAGCAGCCAAAGTCTTCAAGAAAGTGATGCATGTGGAATCCGTAGCCGGTGGCGTTGCTACTTATGATGAGTATGCAGGTACCATTACTGCTTCCGGAACCGACAATACAAAAGTCTTCCTGAAGGCTTCTGAAACGGAAACCTATGCCCGTAACTGGAAAATTTCCGGCACGATTACCAAGACAGAAAACAAAAACCTGTTCTTCTCCTTTGGTGTTAAGGATCAAAGCGGTAAGATTCAGTGGTTCTGTGTTTACAAGACCGGCCTTGCCCGTCAGAACACTTGGAACTGGGAAAATACCTACTATAAGCCGGATCAGCAGTATGTATTTACCAACCGTCCTTC
>JAZNRQ010000127.1:0-2077 GCA_045590735.1 Faecousia sp.
TACTTGGATGCCACTTCCAGCGGGATATGATTGGGGTACTTCTCACGCAGCATATCAGCTTCTCTCTGGTCCATTTGCACTTCCTCCTTTCTCGTTACGCCACCGTTCAAAGGAACGCATATTCTCCGGATCTTCATAGAATCGGATAACTGCCTCTAAGAAAGTGGCGCATAATAGCTGTTTTTCTATACTGGGAATCAAAGTGGGTATTACCCGGACAGAACTTCCAACGGCCTCACCTCCAGACTGATTTTGTTGACTTTGATTATTTCTGAAACAACCTATTCTGCTTGCTTACGCTTTAATTATATATTTATCTGCCCTCGCTGTCAAGCAATGTCTTGATTTTGAAAATTAATTCTACAAATTCCACAATTGACTATTGCATAACCTGCTTTGATGTGCTATGATATGAGTACCACATACAAAAGGAGTTGAAAAAATATGAGTATGGAAGAAGAAAAGCAGGCTTTTGAAGATTTGCCGATTGAAAAAGTACATTACACTACTTTCGGTGAGAGACTGCGTGAAATACGGAAAGATCGGGGGTTATCGCAAACCGAGCTTGCCAAAATACTTAAAAGCTCCAAGCAGATGGTTAGTTGCTATGAGCTCAATCAACGTTCCCCCAGAATCGAACTGGTGAAAAAGTATGCCGAGGCGCTAAATGTACCGTTGGATTATCTGCTGGGCGACACTGAGGCAGAAGCAATCTCAAGGATGTTTTGGACGCGAAAGAAAAAGAAGAAACCTTTTTATAAGATCTTTATGGATGTAACCGACGAGCGTGGATTGAACATTCCCGATACCGTAAGAGTAACCGGATTGACGGATCGGCAAGTGCGTACAATTATTACCCGAGAGATGAAGGTTGCCCCCCTTGATCTGGCGCTGCAACTGTCGGAGACACTGAATGTTCCGCTGGCCGTGTGGCTGGACGAAGAGGAATATACCCCTCCCGAAGTATCGGCAGAGGCCTATGAGGTCGCCCGTGCTTATGACAGGGCAGACCTCCGAGATCAGAATATGGCCAGATTTGCACTGAAGCTGGAGCTGTTAAAGGAGGTAAAAAAGTGAACGCTGTTGTTTATGCCCGTTTTTCCAGCCATAGACAGGGTGAGCAGTCCATTGAAGGCCAGGTCGCAGAAGCGGAACGCTTCGCCGCTGCCCACGGATTGACCATCGTAAAGGTTTATGCAGACCGCGCGCAAACCGGGCGAAACGACAACAGAGAACAGTTTCAGCTTATGCTGTCTGACGCAGCCAAGCATGCGTTTGATGCGCTGATCGTCTGGAAGACGGACCGAATTGGACGAAACAAAGAGGAGATTGCCCTCAACAAATACCACCTAAAGAAAAACGGAGTCAAAATCTACTATGTTGCCGAGGCCATCCCGGATACCCCGGAAGGCATCATTCTGGAGGCAGTCATTGAAGGTATGGCAGCCTATTATTCCGAGCAGCTTTCCCAGAATGTCCGCAGAGGTATGAAAACCAGTGCCCAGAAGGGACGATACACCGGCGGCACTTGTCCCTTGGGCTATACCATCACTGCGGACAAGAAATACCAGATCGACCCCAAATACGCACCTGTAGTAAGGGATATCTTTCAGCTTTACTCCGAAGGAAAAACCATTACTGAAATCGTAAAGATTCTGAATGACAGGGGGGTGCGGACCTCAAGAGGCCATGCTTTCACCCATAACAGTCTGCGGACGGTGCTGAAAAACAAGAAATACATCGGCACCTACGAGTATAACGGGGAAGTCTGCATTGAAAACTCAGTGCCACCCATCGTAGATTTGGATGTGTTCAATAAGGTTCAGGATTTGCTGGCATTTAATCAAAAAGCCGGAGCACACAAAAAGGCGAAGGTGGATTATATTCTGTTTGGAAAGCTGTTCTGCGGCAAATGCGGTGCTGCAATGACAGGAATCTGCGGAACCAGCAAGCAAAAGGTAAAGCACCACTACTACATCTGCAGTGCCAAAAAGAAAAAGCTCTGCACCAAGCGGGCTGTCCGGCAGGATTGGATTGAGGGTCTTGTGTTGAAATATTTACTCAAACTGATCCGGAA
>JAZNRQ010000128.1:0-3516 GCA_045590735.1 Faecousia sp.
CGCTCCCAAAGCCACCCTCCCCGGGACCCCTCCCGGCGCGCACTTTCGATGGTGCTATACAAGGTTTCGGTGCATCAAGGGTGGTTATCGCAACAGCTCTATAAACCGGAATTTAAATCTTGCTTGCGGACATAAAAAATGGTATGATGAAGAAAATAAAAAACTGCAGGATAAAACTATGGAAAATCAGAAGAAAACAATTTATGCCCTGGGCTTTTTCGATGGGGTGCATTTGGGTCATCAGGCACTGCTCACTGCCTGCTGCCATTTGGCGGAGCGGCACGGCTGTGATGCCGGTGCGGTGACCTTCGATACCCACCCGGAAAGGCTGGTGGCAGGGAAAGCACCACTGCTGATCAATACGGTGGCGGAGCGACAGCGGCTTTTGCTGGGGTATGGTATGACCCGGCTTATGGTACTGCCTTTTGACGAAAGCTTGCGGAATATGCCCTGGCAGGATTTTCTTAATATGCTGCTGCGTAAAGGTGCCGCAGGCTTTGTCTGCGGTGACGATTTCCGGTTCGGCTACCGGGGCGAGGGCAACGGTGAAAAGCTGGCGGAATTTTGCCGGCAACGGGAGTTGCCCTTTGGGGTGGTGCAGGGTCAGAACCTGGACGGCACCCGCATTTCCTCCACCCACATCCGGAAATTGCTGGAGCAGGGGGAAATGGAAGAAGCGGTGCGCTTTTTGGGACATCCCTATGTGCTGACACAGCAGGTAGAGCCCGGGCGGCAGCTGGGACGCACCATCGGCATACCAACCGCAAACCTGCAAATACCCGAAGAAACGGTCTGTCCCCGGTACGGTGTCTATGCCTGCCGGGCGGTGGTGGAGGGAAAAGAATATCCGGCAGTGGTCAATATCGGCACCCGCCCCACAGTGGAGGGGAAAGGCGTAACCGCAGAGGCATATTTGTTGGATTTTTCCGGAGATCTGTACGGAAAGCCCCTGTGCCTGCTGTTTTATAAATTCCTCCGACCGGAGAAAAAATTCGATTCTCTGGAGACTCTCCGGGGAGAAATTGAGAAAAATGTGGCCGAAACCCGAAAATTCTTTTCCAAAAGGTGAAAATTCTTCTTTACAAGTGGGAAAACTTGTGGTAAGATAGTCGGGCTGGCTATGGCCGGTGCATTTTGATGCCCGTTGCTCAGTTTTGGGAAGACACCGACCCTTTACTTAGCTACCGGGGAATAATTATGAAAGGTGGAAAAGACAATGATTCAGAAGGAAAAAAAGACCCAGGTCATTCTGGAAAACGCAACCCACGAGGGCGATACCGGTTCTCCCGAGGTTCAGATCGCAATTCTGACCGCTCGGATCAATGAGCTGACCGATCACCTGCGTGTGCACAAGCACGACAACCACTCCCGTCGTGGTCTGCTGATGATGGTTGGTAAGCGCCGCAACCTGCTGGACTATCTGGCTCGTAAGGACATCAACCGTTACCGTGCAATCATCGCCAAGCTGGGCATTCGTAAGTAAGAGCAAAAAGGGCGATGGTATTCCCATCGCCCTTTTTTACAGCGGATCTTTTGCTCCATGCGTGGGTTTTACAAGCCTCCATATACACAAAGTATAATGGAGTCTTGCAACCTTCGCCTGAAGCAAAATCTTTCGCTGTTTTCTCTGTTAAGTAACATTCGTCAATCATCGGGAGAGCATTTAGCAGTTGAAGGTATGCTTTTATGAAAAGCACAGCTTCAAGTGCTAAACCTCCCGAAAAATCCCCACTGTCATTGCGAACCAGTGTGCACACTGGTGTGGCAATCTTCGGGGATAATACAAAAATATGGAGGTATATACAAATGATTACTCGCAAGCAGTATCCCAACCATCACGTTTATGAGATGGAAATCGGCGGCCGTCCCTTTACTGTTGAGACCGGTCTGGTCGCTGAGCTGGCAAATGCTGAGTGCATCTGCCGTTACGGTGACACCGTGGTTCTGACCACCTGCACCTGCAATCCCATTCCCAAGGCCGGTATCGACTACTTCCCTCTGACCATCGAGTTTGAGGAGAGAATGTACGCTGTGGGCCGCATCCCCGGCTCCTTCAACCGCCGTGAGGGCAAGCCCTCCGAGCGCGGCATCCTGAACAGCCGTATCATTGACCGTCCTATGCGCCCCCTGTTCGACGAGGAGCTGCGTAACGATACCGTCGTTACCTGCACCGTCCTGGCCAACGACCACGAAAACCCTGTGGAGATCGTGGCTTCCCTGGGCGCATCCATCGCCATCGCGTCTTCCGATGTGCCCTGGAACGGACCTGTTGCTACCACCAATGTTGCCCACGTGGGTGACAAGTATATCATTAACCCCTCTGCTGACGAGCGTGAGGCTTGCGACTGCTTTGTTTGCATCAGCTCCACCTTTGAGAAGGTGGTTATGATCGAGACCGAGGCGAACGAAGCTCCCGAGGCTGTTGTTCTGGAGGCGATCCGCATTGCCCACGAAACCAATATGGAGATCGTCAAGTTCATTAACGGCATCGTGGCTGAGATCGGCAAGCCCAAGTTCACCTTCGAGAAGGCTGCTGTGAACCACGAGCTGCTGGATGACCTGATCGAGTACGGTCTGCCCCAGATCGAGCACGCTCTGGATACCGACGACAAGAATGTCCGTGAGGAGCGTCTGACCGCTGCCCGTCTGGACTTTGAGGCGAAGTTTGCTGAGAAGTACGAGGATTTTGAGACCCATATTGAGGTCTGCCTGTACAAGATGCAGAAGAAGGTGGTCAAGAAGTGGCTGCTGGCCGGCAAGCGTGTTGACGGCCGTGGTATGGACGACATCCGTCCCCTGGATGCACAGGTTGGTCTGCTGCCCAGAGTTCACGGCTCCGGTCTGTTCTCCCGTGGTCAGACCCAGGTTCTGAGCATCTGTACTCTGAACACCCTGTCCGCTGCACAGAAGCTGGACACCATCTACCCCGAGGAAAACAAGCGTTATATCCACCACTACAATTTCCCCGCTTTCTCCACCGGTGAGGCAAGAGCTGCCCGTTCCACCTCCCGTCGTGAGATCGGTCACGGCGCACTGGCTGAAAAGGCTCTGCTGCCTGTGATCCCCTCTGTGGAGGAGTTCCCCTATTCCATCCGTGTGGTTTCTGAGGTTCTTTCTTCCAACGGTTCCACCTCTCAGGGCTCTATCTGTGGCTCTACTCTGGCTCTGATGGATGCCGGCGTGCCCATCAAGCGTCCCGTTGCAGGTATTTCCTGCGGTCTGATCTCCGACCAGGAGACCGGCGAGTGGAGAACCTTCACCGATATCCAGGGTGTTGAGGACTTCCACGGTGAAATGGACTTTAAGGTTGCCGGTACTACCGAGGGTATTACCGCCATTCAGATGGACCTGAAGAACAAGGGTCTGACTATGGAGATCATTGCCGACGCTCTGGAGCGCTGCCGCAAGGCTCGTCTGGTGATCCTGGACGAGGTGATGCTGCCCTGCATCCCCGAGCCTCGTGAGGAGGTTTCCGAGTACGCTCCCAAGATGATCAGCCTGACCGTGCCTGTGGAC
>JAZNRQ010000129.1:0-18320 GCA_045590735.1 Faecousia sp.
TGCGCAGCAAGCATTTTTATCCCCTCATCCGTCAAAAATCAGAGATTTTTGCCACCTTCCCCCAAGGGGGAAGGCTTTATTTGAATTTATCACTTCATACTGCTTTTTGACGGTTGGCGGCTTTTTTGACACTCTGAGAAACAACCTTTGTCTACCAGACAAAGGTTGTTTCTTTTTAACTAAATCCGTCCTCACGGACGGGATAAATCCCACCTCAGTGGGATGAAATCACTATGTGATGAAATCCGACTTCGTCGGGAAAAGGACGGATTTAATTTCATCTGCGTTAGCAGATTTCATCCGAGCTTGCTTGGATTTCATCGCGCTTGCGCGATTTCATTTATCCAGGCTGCAGGCGTGGCCGATGTGTTTTTTGCAATGTATTTACTGTAAAAAATGCAATTGCTTTACTGTTTCCAAGACCGTATAATACTCTTGCAGGCAATATGCAAAATATGCCGAAAAAGGAGAGCGTTCCCATGGAAATTGGTGCACAGTTTTTTACCATTCGTGAATTTTGCAAAGATACGGAAAGCTTTGCACTGTCCCTGAAAAAGGTGGCAGATATCGGTTACCGCTATGTACAGATCTCCGGAACCTGCGAGTTTGACCCTCAGTGGCTGGCGCAGCAGCTGGAAATGAACGGCCTGCGCTGTGTTCTGACCCATACATCTCCGGCAAAGCTGACCGCCGATGCGGCACAGGTGGCAAAGGACCATACGGTCTTTGGCTGCGACAATGTAGGTCTGGGCTACTATCGCTTTGACGAGACGGATCCCAACAAGACCTATGCAAATTTCCTGACTACATATATGCCGGTTGCCCATGCTTTGCAGGAAAACGGCAAGTATTTCATGTACCACAACCATGCCAGCGAGTTTCAGAAGGTTGACGGCAAGCTGGTGCTCGATCGCTTGGCGGAGGATTTCCCGCCGGAACTGATGGGCTTCACCCTGGACACCTACTGGGTGCAAAAAGGCGGCGGCGATCCTGCCCAATGGATCGAAAAAATGGCAGGCCGTCTGCCGGTGATCCACCTGAAGGACTATGCCTACGATGCTGTGATGGCGGTGGTAGGTGAGGGCAATATCAATTTTGACCGGGTATTTGAGAAGGCAGAAGCTGCCGGCACCCGCTATATGCTGGTGGAGCAGGATAACTGCAACGGGGAAGACCCCTTCGATTGCCTGAAGCGCAGCTACGATTATTTGAAAGCCTGCGGTTTCTAAGTAACCGCAGGTGATAGAGGTGCAATATGTTACAGAAAATACGACTTGGCATTATCGGCGTCGGCAATATGGGCAGCGTCCACACCGGCTTTGTCCGGGACGGAAAATGCCCGGATTTTGAGGTGGCAGCCATTGCGGACAACAACCCCCAGCGGCTTGCCTGGGCACAGGAGCAGCATTTCGGACCGCAGACAGCCTACTTTTCGGATGCAATGGAAATGCTGGACAGCGGTAAGCTCGATGCCTGCATAATTGCCGTACCGCATTATGACCATACGAAATATGCAATGGCCTGTATGGAGCGGGGTATCCATGTAATGCTGGAAAAGCCTGCCGGTGTGTACACCGCACAGGTGCGGCAGATGAACGAAATGTGGGAAAAGCACCGGGATGTGGTGTTTGGTATGATGTTCAATCAGCGTACCGACTGCCTTTACCGGTCACTGCGGCAGCTGGTTCACTCCGGGAAATACGGCCAGATCCGTCGTGTGAACTGGATCATTACCAACTGGTTCCGCACCCAGGCCTATTACGATTCCGGTGCCTGGCGGGCTACCTGGAGCGGAGAGGGCGGTGGTGTGCTGATGAACCAGGCACCCCACCAGCTGGATCTGCTGCAGTGGATCTGCGGTATGCCCACAAAGGTCTATGCCCGGATGGAATTTGGCAAGTGGCACGATATTGAGGTGGAAGACGATGTCACCGCCTTCCTGGAATTTGAAAACGGCGCTACCGGTGTGTTTGTCACCTCCACCGGCGATGTGAAAGGCACAAACCGTCTGGAGATCCAGATGGACAAGGCGAAGCTAACGGTAGAAAACGGTCAGCTGATGCTGGAAGAACTGGAAATGAGCGACCGGGAGTTTAACGCCCAAAACAAGTCCCCCTACGGGGTGATCCACTCCACCAAAACACAGGTGGAGACCGACGGACAGAATCCCCAGCACGCAGGCGTGCTGAGAGCCTGGGGTAATGCCATTTTGGGCAAGGGTGAGTTGGTTGCCCACGGTACCGAGGGTATCAACGGTCTGACCCTTGCCAATGCGATGCACCTGTCTGCATTCCTTGGAAAAGAGGTAACACTGCCACTGGATGAGCAGCTTTACTACGAAGAGCTTATGAAGCGGGTGAAAACCTCCCGCCGGAAGGAAACGGAGCAGGTTTTCGTCAACGACCGGGGGAATTTTGATTTCGGTTCTCATCATTAAATCCAATCGGGTGTGCAAATCCAGCACACCCGATTTTGTTTATAGCGAGAATCAAATTCCGGTTTATCGAGCGATTACAATTTTCGTTGTCATTGCGAACCAGTGACCGATGTCACTGGTGTGGCAATCTAAAAGCCAAGTGTTACTAATAGATTGCCACGCCAGTTTGCGAACTGGCTCGCAATGACAATTGGGTTGTGCGAGTTTGAACAGCTCGATAAATTGGAATTTGAGATATTAAAAAAGGACGCAATATTGCGTCCTTTTTACAGTTTCAAGAAGCGGTGGGCGGTTTTCCAGGCGATCTGTTCTTTCTGCTCCATAGTCAAATTCAGACCCATAAAGCGGTTTAGTTCCGTTACCGGGTCCCACAGGGGATAGTCAGAGCCGAATGCCATACGCTCTGCACCGTAGGCATTGATATATTTTTCCGCAACACCTTTCGGCATAAACATCAAAGAGCTGGATACGTCCATAATGCACTGGGTATCCTTCAGCAGATCGTAGGCGGTCTCATACATTGAGTAGCCGCCAAAGTGGGCGGCGATGGCTTGCAATTGCGGGAAGCTGTCCAGCACCCGACGCAGCTTTACCGGGTGGGAGTAATCGTACCGGTGGTCGCCCATGTGGAGCATCACCGGCAGCTTGCCCTGAATTTGCTCGTACATAGGGAAAAGCCGGGGGTCGTCAATGGAAAAACGCTGGGAATCCGGGTGCATCTTAATGCCGTGCAGTCCCATATCCATAATCCGCTGAACCTCGTCTGTAAGGCCATCCATTTTTGCGTGGACCGTACCAAAGCCTACAAAACAGCTGTGGAGCTTAGTCTGCGCAAAGAGAAAGTCGTTGATGCCCTGCACCCGATCCGGACGGATGGCCACCGGCAGCACCACAAATTTGGAGATGCCTGCCATTTTGCCCCGGCGCAGCAGCATACCCACGGTGCCGTCCATTTCGCCGTCCTCGCCGATGTGGTAAAATTCCCGGACGCTGTTGGTGGCTTTCAGGGCAATGTCGTCGGGATATATATGGGTATGGATATCGATAATGTTCATAAAATCGCCTCGGAGTCTCTTTGCTTAAAATGCGATCTGCAGGCACAGTGCCACCGCGCATAGGATCAACGCGCAGGGAACATATAAGTACCGGCCTGCAAAGTACCAGGGTTTGCCGTGGGGACGGAGTGTCCCTTTGTTGATCTCGTCCAGCAGGTGCTCTTTGCGCATAACCCAGAACCAGGTGACGGCACCAATGGAAGCACCAACAGGAATGATGTAAATGGAAATAATGTCCATCAGCGGACCCCACTTGGAGATAGACTCCAAATGGATGCCGATGCCCAGACACAGGATACACAGAATTGCCAGTACCAGCTTGCGGCTCAACTTGGGGAATCGGAACTGGAGAGATTCGGTGACGGCCTCAAACATATTCTGCAGGGAGCTGACACCGGCAAAGATCATTGCGGTGTACAGGAAAATGGCGAAGCCCTGACCGAAGGGAATGTCCTGCAGAATCCGGGGCAGGGTCACAAACAGAAGCTTCGGGCCTGCAGCCACGTCCAGATTATAGGCAAAGCAGGCGGGAATGATCACCAGGGCGGCAACCATAGCGGCGATGGTGTCGAACAGGGCGGTGCGCAGAGAAATTTTTACTACATCTTCTTTTTCGTCCAGATAAGCACCGTAAACGATCATACCGCTGCCGGTGACAGACAGAGAGAAGAAGGCCTGCCCCATCGCCCATACCCAAACCATCGGGTCTGCCAGCTTGGACCAGTCGGGGGTGAACATAAACTTATAGCCTTCCATTGCGCCGGGGAGAAATGCGACCCGGACAGCCAGCGCCAGGAAGATGACAAAGAAAAGGGGCATCATAATTTTGTTGCTCTTTTCAATGCTTTTTGCACCCAAGAGCAGCGTCAGCAATGTGCCCAGCACCACGATGATGTGGAAGGGGATCACCGAGTAGTCGCTGCCGGAGAAGGCTTCAAACCACTGGGAGGTATCTACTTTCATCAGGTTGCCGGAAGCGGAATCCCAGAAAGCCTTCAGCACATAGGAAATGATCACCGCATAGCCGATAGCGATGCACAAAGAGCCTGCCAGTGGCAGCCAGCCCAGCGCACCGCCAACCTTGCCGGGGAGCTTGCCCCGGGTCGCCCAGGCAGCCTTATAAGAGCCCAGGGTGCCGGTGCGGGAACGGCGACCGATGGCATACTCTGCCGACAGACCTACCAAGCTGAATAAAACAATGAAAAACAGATAGGCGATCAGGAAGGCAGCACCGCCGTTCTCACCCATTTTGGCGGGGAACCCCCACACATTTGCCATACCTACCGCTGAGCCGACAGCAGAGAGGATAAATCCCCAACGGGAAGAAAATTTCTTGCTTTTTTGGTCCATAATTGTTTCTAAATTACCTTTCAGCGGGATGCTTTTCTGCCGGCAGCATCTCTACAAACGCCAGGGCAGCGGAGTAATACAGGCAGGGTCCCAAATTAAAGAAGTGACAGTCCAGCAGACTGGAAAGCAGCAGTGTGATCAGGCTGGTAATAATGAAGATGTGCTCCATAGAGCGTCGCTTCAGGAACAGCCGGATGGTTTGGAACCGATGGAGCAGGTATGCACCCATTCCCACCACGCCACAGCTTGCCAACAGCTGCACAAATGTATTGTGCCACCGGGGCGGAATGAAGCCGGAGAAGGATTCCAGCTGCGAAAAATCCCAGGGAAGAAATTCGGGGGAGAAGAAGGAAACACCGAATACGGGCCACTTGGAAAACAGCTTGAGACCTTCCATATAAATATCGTCCCGGGAAGAGGGATCCAAGCCCATAGAGAGCAATTCGCTGAAAAGGTTCAGAATTTGCCGATGGAAAATGGCCAGAAGGACCGTTGCAGTGCCGAAAACTGCCGTAAGGGTGATCAGATTATATTTACGGTTGTGGGGATACAGTAGTGTCAGCACGGTGCAGATAAGGAAAACTGCCACACCGAAGATCAGGGAGTTCCGGGAGCAGGTCATCACGATCCCAAATAAAAACACAGAGGCGATCAGAATACCGATCCAGCCCTTGCGGTAGCGGGTGGACAGGTAGAAGGGGAAGGGGATGGCAATGGCGAGCATCGTGCCGATGTTGTTGTACATTCCCCAACCGCTGTAGATCAGTGTGCGATGGATCACACCGTCCACCACCACATGGGAAAAAAGATAGCATTGCAGGAGCTGAGACAGCAGCATAAAACCGCTGCACATACCGATCCATGCCAGATAATCTCTCCGGGCAGCGTCCCAGCGGATGCCACCCCGCAGGAGAAAGTACGGTGCGGTCAGTGCTACGGCCTGCATAAAGGAAAACAGCAGATTCTGCCCCAGGGAACCGGGGTAAGCGGCACTGCCGATGCCGGAGAGCATATAAGCACCGCTAAGGATTAGCATACCCAGTAAAAGTGCCTGCTTGCGGACAAAGTAGCGGTTCCGGTGACGGATCACGAAATACACCATTGCCAGCACCAGCAGACCGGATATGGAAGCAAGCCAGATGCCGCCAAGGCCGGAGGCAAAGGAGGACGTGGCACTCAGACCCGGATTGTTCTGCCTGGAGGGGGTAATATAGCAGTAAAGAAACAGCGGTGCTATAGGCAGCAGATCGTCGGTAGCGACACATACATAAACGCCCACTGCCACATAGACCGTAAAGGTCACCAGCTCCAAAGAAAGCAGATTGCCCAACAGACCTGCAAGCATCATACAGATGATATAATACGGGGTATTCAGAAAACGGTTTAGCCTGTTCCGGAAACCGATGGCAGACTGATTTTGTAATCGTTCCATAAAAGCACCCAAGCGTTTCTATAAATATCAAAGTCATTATACATTAGTTCTGTCGAAAAAACAAGAGGATTATGCCGGCTGTATTGACGAAACGACGGGAATTGGGTACAATGTATTGCAAAAGGTAAGGAGGTGGCGCGGTGACAGAAAAGGGTTTGACCGGTAATCAGCTGAAACTGATCGCAATGATCACGATGACAATGGATCATATGGGTCTGATCCTGTTTCCGAATGCTTTGTGGTTGCGTATCGTGGGACGGCTTGCGATGCCCCTGTACGCCTTTTGCATCGGAGAAGGCTGCCTCCACAGCCGCAGCCTGCCGAAATATTTGGGAAGCGTGGCACTGATGGGTGTGATCTGCCAGGTAGTCGCCTTTGTGGGTACCGGTACGCTGTATCAGAACATTCTGATGGCCTTCAGCTTGTCTATCCTTCTTGCGATGCTGCTGCGGTGGGCGCAAAAGCGAAACACAGTAGCCCCCTGGGTAGCGTTTGGCGTGGCGGTGGCAGCGGTGCTGTTCATTACGGAGGGACTTCCCTATGTGCTGACCGGAACGGATTATCAGGTGGACTACGGCTTTTGGGGCGTTATGCTGCCGCTGGCTGTAATGCTGGGTAAAAACCGGGTGCAGCAGCTGCTTTTGATGTCGGTGCCGCTGCTTTTTCTGTCGGTGGGAAACCCCGCCCAGGGCTTTGCACTGGCAGCGTTGCCGATCCTGATATTCTACAGCGGGGAGCGAGGGAGCAGGAAGCTGAAGTGGGTTTTTTACTTTTATTACCCGGCACATTTAGCAGTACTTTACCTAATATTGTTTTTTCTGTAAAAAATATCCTCAAAAAGTGTTTTTTGGGGATATTTTTTTTGTATAACTTTCTTGCTTTTATTGAAAAGTTTTGGTATAATGCAATGATAGATAATATGCGGAAATGCGGCCAAAATCGGCCATTACAGAGGTAAATATATGGTAAAGATAATGATGGCAGCACCTTTCGCCGGAGAAGGAAGAAATCAGGGCGGTATTTGTACCGTTGTCAACGGATTGATGTCTGCCCGGGCACTTTGGGAAAAAGCGGGGCTGCAGATCATACCCTTTAATACCTGCCGTAAAACGAGAACCGTTTCCGGTGAGGGAAAGCTGAGCCTGGAGAACCTGCAGAATTTTTACCGAAACTGTGTGGATTCGATAAAGCAGCTGCGCCGGGAGCCGGCAGACATTTTCTATATCCACAGCTCTGTAATGCTGGCACTCGTTAAGGATGCATGGATCCTCCGTCGGGTGAAAAAGAAGATCGGCTGCAAAACGGTTTTACACATCCATTCTGCGGATGAGAATATGATCCTGACGGGAAATAAGCTTTTGGATAACTGGACGGTGCGCGCCATCCAAAAAAATGCGGATGTGGTGGTAGTGTTGTCCCGGCAGATTTTGGAAACGATGGTGCAGTTGGGCATCGACCGAAAGAAATGCCGGCTGCTTTACAACTATATGGCATTGGACGAGCCGGTGACGAATGTTCCGAAAAGCCCGGAAGGAGCTCCCCTTGACCTGTTATTTATGGGCGTGATCCGTGAGGAAAAGGGCATTTTGGATCTGCTGGAAGTACTTAAGCAAGTGGAGAAACCCTTTACAATGCATCTTTGCGGAACTTTCTGGGATACCCGGATGGAAGAGGCTTTTGAATCGTGCCGGCAGGTGTTGGGCGACAAGCTGCGATATCACGGCTTTGTTGCCGGTGACGAAAAAGAAGCACTGTTCCGTAATGCGGATGTACTGGTATTGCCCTCCTACAGTGAAGGCTTGCCGATGGTGGTATTGGAGGCCTTTGGCTCCGGCTGCGGTGTGATCGCTACGGAAGTAGGCGCGTTGCCGGAAATCGTCACGGAAGAAAACGGTATCCTGATAAAGCCCGGTGATCGGGAAGCACTGCTGGTAGCGCTGGAGACCTATCTTTCTATGGATTCAGAGCAGCTGCACAAACAGAAAATGCGCAACCTGAAGATGGCAGATCAGTTTACATTGGATCAGTTTGTGGAAGGGTTGGCACAGATCTGCCGTGAGGTTTAAATCAGATCGAAAGGGCGAAAGAAATGTCAAAAAGTTGCAAACTGACCATTGCGGTGTTGACGATGAACCGCAAGGAACAGCTCTTTGAAGCACTGGACAGCTGTCTTTTGTGCCGGCTGCCTCTAAATACGGAATTTCTGATTTTGGATAACGGTTCGCAAGACGGTACGCCTCAGGAAATGGAGCGGTACATTGCTGCCCATCCGGATGTTCGGCTGGATTACCATTTCTCACAGACGAATCTGGGTGTCGGCGGCGGCAGAGCGTTCCTGTTTGAAAAGGCAAGCGGCGAATATGTGTATTTCCTGGATGATGATGCGGTGATCGCCCCGGAGAGTTATGACAGATTTTTTGTGGACAGTCTGCAGTTTTTGGATACCCATCCGCAGGTGGCATCTATGACCACGCAGGTATATGACGAGCTTTGCGGCTATGAACGTACCCAGTTGGCGTCCAAGACCCATCAGGTGGGCGGGCTGCCCCGGATGTTCTTTTACTTAGGTTTGTCCCATTTTTTGCGGAAATCCAGCTTTGATTCCCCGCTGTATTTTCCAATTCGGTACGGAGCAGAGGAATATGCACCGTCTATCCGGGCGGCGGATCGGGGGTATTTCCACGTGTACGAGGAAAAGCTTCGGATCATTCATAAGCCGAAAGTCAATAAGTGGGTGGAAGGCTCTGCCTATATGCGGAATATTATCATCAGCGGTGCGGCGGTGATCTACGCTACCAAAAAACTGCTGTACCCCCGGGTGTTCCACCCAGTGCTGTATTTGGGATACCGGCTGCGCTGCCGCAAGCACATGGCCGCCTATCCGGGTGCGAAAAAGGAAGCCGATGCTATGGCGCGGAAGATCATAGCGGAAAACCCCTGTAAAAGGGTTCGGTTTGGTACAGTGATCCGGCTGTACCGGACATTTGGAAAAACCGTGTTGTAAGAAATGAGGTGCTGCCTGTGAATATCCTGTTCATCGCAAGCTGTATCAGCTATGGCGGTGCAGAAAAAATGCAGACCTTTGTAGCCAACAGCTTATGCGAAAAAGGGCATCAGGTAGCCATTGTAAATTTAAATATGATGTCCCAGAAGGTGCAGCAGCAGATCCATCCGGATATCCGGGTGTTTCAGATCGACGGCAACCGAAAGGGTGTTCAGAAGCTGCGCTGCCTGCGGGAAATTATAGAAATTGCAAAAGAAACGAAAGCGCAGCTGCTGATCGGGTTTACGATGTTTCCCAATCTGTATGCCTGTCTGGCAGGTAAGTGGTTGAGAATTCCGTCAATTATGTCCGAACGGGGAGATCCCAACCGGACCTTGGGCACTGGGCTGACTGCGAAATTGCTGACCGGTGTAATAAACCGGTGTACCGGCGGTGTCTTTCAGACAGAGGGTGCCAAAGCATATTATGGTAAGCGTTTGCAAAAGGCAAGCGTTGTGATTCCCAATCCTGTCTTTTTGACAGGGGTGATTCCTGTGGCTGCCCCGGAACGGGAAAAGACAGTGGTGTCCGTTGGCAGATTGGCAAATCTGCAAAAACGATACGATGTGATGCTGAAGGCGTTCGCCATATTTTCTCAGAAGCATCCGGAGTACCGGCTGAAACTGTACGGTGACGGACCGGATGAGGAAAATGTCCGGCAGTGGATCCGGGAATTGGAGATCCAGGATCGGGTAGAGCTGATGGGTGTGGCAAAAAAGCCAATGGCGCAGATCGTGAACAGCGGAATGTTTTTGATTACCTCGGATTTCGAGGGGATCTCCAATGCGCTGCTGGAAGCGATGGCAGTGGGTCTGCCCTGCGTTTCCACCGATCATACCCCCGGCGGCGCAAGACTTCTGATCACCCACGGGGAAAACGGCTTGCTGGCACCGATGGGAGACCCGGAGGCACTGGCGCAGGCAATGTGCCGCTTTGCGGAAGATCCGCTTTTGGCAGAAAACTGCGGACGGCAAGCTCGGCAGGTGCTGGAGCGTTTCGCGCCGGAGGCCATTGCCCAAAAATGGGAGGATTACTGCCGGAAGCTTACCGGCTTATGACATAAAAGGAAAGGAGCGTGTACACAGATGCGAAATTCGTATAGAGAAATTGCGATACGGACGTGGCAGGAGCGAACTGTCAAGAGACTCTCTGCGGCGGCTTTCTGCGCGCTTTGTGTATACGCTGCCACAGTTCCGTTAGGCTTTGTCAACGCAAGACTGGGAATTATCAACTCAGTCAGTATGTATGGCTTTTTCCTTCTTGCGACGCTGACAGTGCTGATAAAGGGCAGTTTCCACATGGGGAACCACGCATGGTGGTATCTGCTGTTTACTGTAATGGGCTTTTTCAGCTGTTTCTATGCGGCAGATCAGAAACATACCCTGAGCAGCGTGAAAGAATGCTTGGTGGTGCTGATTATCTCGGTATTTGTGTATAATTTGGCAACCAATAAAAAACGGGTTGATCTGGTGATGGCTACACTGTCGCTGGCACCCACTGTTTTGTATTTCTATCTGGCATTTACCGGACAGCTGGAAACAAACGGTGAACGGTTGGGCCAGACCATTGCGGCAAACGCAAATGTGTTTGCATCGGTGTATATGATCGGTGCGGTTTGTTCTGTTTATTTCATTTTCTTCCACCAAAAGAGATGGCTGCGGCTGGGCTTTGCACTATTTTTCGTGCTGCAGATCCACACCCTTGCCCTATCCGGCGGACGGAAGTATTTCCTGCTACCGGTGATTCTGCTGTGCGCGATGCTGCTGATCCGGCAGAACAAACAGGGAAGAAAGCAGTTTCTGAAGAATGCCTTGATCGCTGCCGGCCTTCTTGTGCTGGTGATATGGGCGATCTTTAAGGTGGAGGCGTTGTATCAGACCATCGGTCATCGGTTTGAGGAGTTTATTGATTTGCTTACCGGTGAGGGCGCGGAGGACTATTCTGCCATTGCCCGCCGGCAGTTTAAAACTTATGCAGTGGGATATTGGCTGGAATCGCCGCTACTGGGTAACGGCCTGGACGCTTTCCGCACGCTGTCGGGTCTTGATGTCCATTGCCATGATAACTATTTGGAGCTTTTGTGCGATCTGGGCTTGATCGGTGCAGGAATTTACTATGCGTTCCCGATAACGTTGCTGGTAAAGCTGTGCCGTGCCAAAGATATGGGACTGCAGCGGTGGTTCTGGGCGGTAATGATCCTGTGCCTGCTGGGTTTTGATTATGGTGCGATCTCCTATAATAAGGTTCTGATACACATGATGTTTGTCTTTGCTACCGTATTCCTGAAGCTGTCGAAAAAAACCGATGGAAAGGATGCGAAACCCAATGGGTAAAGGAAAGACGTTCCTTCGGTTGCTGCGAAAAGAACCCGGAAAAATATTTGGCGTTGCCGTTGCCCGGTTGACAGAAACCGGTTTGCTGGATATCCTGCCGGACAAGGCTTTTTTGAAGCTGCGTTACCGGGCGGCAATGGGAAAAAAGCTGCGGTTGAAGAACCCGGAAACCTTCAATGAAAAGCTCCAGTGGCTGAAGCTCTATGACCGGGATCCCCGGTATACGGTATTGGTGGATAAGTATGCCTGCCGGGAAGAAATTGCCGGGATCATAGGAAAACAATATCTGATCCCGCTTTTGGGCGTGTGGGACCGGGCAGAGGATATGGATTTTGACAGGCTGCCGGAGCAGTTCGTTCTCAAATGCAATCACGACTCTGCCAGCGTGGTGATCTGCCGGGACAAGGAGACCTTCGACAAGGAAGCTGCCCGAAAAAAGCTGACGGGGAAGCTGAAGAGGAATTTATTCCGGTGGGGCAGAGAGTGGCCCTATAAAAATGTAAAGCCCCGGATCATCTGTGAGAAATATTTAAGCGACAGCGGCAATCCTCCGGCGGATTACAAGATCCACTGCTTTGGGGGACAGCCCAAGTTTATATTGGTCTGTGCGGACCGGTTTTCTGACGGGGGTCTGACAGAAGATTTTTATACGCCCCAGTGGGAGCGAATGGAGGTAAAGCGTCCCCATTTGCCCAACGCTGCGCAACCTCAGACCCAACCACCGGAATTGCCGGAAATGCTGCGTTTGGCGGCAAAGCTGGCAGAAAACATCCCCTTTGTCCGGGTGGATTTTTATGTGGTGGAGGGCCATATTTATTTCAGCGAGATGACATTTTTCCCTGCCTGCGGCTTCACGGCATTTGAGCCGGATGGCTATGATCGGCTGTTTGGTCAGTGGTTGCCGCTGCCGGAGGAGAAAAAGGAGTAAACTATGCAAGTACTGATCGGTGCGGATATTGTACCAACCCAATCCAACAAGACGCTGTTCACTGCCGGAGATGCAAAATCTTTGGTGGGGGAGCGTCTTTTGGCACTTTTACAGGGTGCGGATCTGCGGATCTTGAACCTGGAAACGCCTCTTGCGGATGCGGATACCCCCATTTCCAAATGCGGTGCCAATTTCCGGGCACCGACGGATACGGTGGCGGGAATGAAGGCACTGGGTATCGACGTCGTGACCCTTGCGAACAATCATATTTTGGATCAGGGTCAGCCGGGACTTGCCACTACCTGCCGGATTTTGGCGCAGGCGGGGATTGCCCATTTCGGCACCGGTATTCCGGGAGAATGCGAAAAGCCCTGGTATTGGGAACAGGACGGAAAGCGCATCGGTTTTTATGCCTGTGCGGAGCATGAATTTTCTATTGCGGAAGAAAAGTGTCCCGGCGCGAATCCCTTTGACCCTCTGGAAACGCCGGATCACATAGCGGAAATGAAAAAGAATTGCGATTTTGCGGTGGTTTTGTACCACGGCGGCAAGGAGCATTACCGTTACCCCTCTCCGAATCTACAGAAGATTTGCCGGAAGCTGGTGGAAAAGGGCGCGGATCTGGTGATTTGTCAGCACAGCCATTGCATCGGCTGCGAGGAAAAATACCTGCAGGGTACCATCGTCTACGGTCAGGGCAATTTCCTCTTTGATCACGGCGACAACGAATACCGCAACACCGCCCTGTTGGTGCAGATCGGAGACGGTTTTGCTGTTGATTATATTCCTCTTTGTAAGGACGGTGCAGCGGTTCGCCTTGCAGAACCGGCGGAGACAGAGGCGATTTTGAAAGACTTTCAGGCCCGCAGCCGGGAAATTAACGAGTCGGGTGCGGTGCAAAGCCGATACGAAGAATTTGCAAAGAAAATGCGGCAGCAGTATCTTTTGGCACTGAATGGAATTCGGTACCGCAGCTTTTTTAACCGCTTGCTGAACCGGCTGACCGGTGGTCGTTGGCTTCGGTGGTGGCTGCGTCGCTATGAAAGGGAAAACCGGCTGCTGTTGCAAAATTATGTGGAATGTGAAGCCCATCGGGAGCTGCTGCTGGAGGGCATTAAGAGTGAAAAATGAACTGTGTATCATTGGTGTTTATTTTGGAACACTGCCGCATTATTTCCCTCTGTGGCTGAAATCTTGTGCAGCCAATCCCACTGTTGATTTTCATATTTTTACAGACCAGCAGCTGGATGATCTACCGGAAAATGTATGCACCCATCCAATGACATTGGAAAAAATGAGAGATTTGGCAGGAGAAAAGCTGCAGCTGCCTGTTTGCTTGGAGCGGCATTATAAGTGTTGTGATTTCAAGGCGGTATACGGTGTTATATTTCAGGATTATGTAAGGGAGTACAGCTATTGGGGTCACTGCGATTTTGACCTGATCTTCGGAAATTTGCAAGAGCTGTTTGAGCAGTATGGGCTGAAGAAATACGACCGCTTTCTCACTCTGGGTCATCTATGTATGTATAAAAACACTTCTGAAGTCAATAGCCGTTACCGTTGCCCCGGTGCAGAGGTGGATTATCTGGCAGCTTTTACGAAACCGGAAATCGCGGTCTTTGATGAACTGCCAGGTATGACCAAAATCTATCAGGAAAACGGATTTTCTCAGTTCGTAGGTAGAATTTTTGCGGATATTTCTTCTGTTCATAATCGCTACCGGCTGATAGAGATATACCCTCTGGATGTGAAGCCTGTTAATTATAACCATCAGGTGTTTTATTGGGAAAAGGGCAATGTGTACCGGGCTTATGTAAAAGAGGGTTCGGTGCATACGGAACCTTATCTGTATGTTCATTTTAAGAAAAGGCCCAATTATCCTTTGACGTTTGAGCCGGAGAAAGCAGATGCTTTTTACATTACAAGCAGAGGTTTTTTCCCAAAAACCGAAGCGGTGACGCCGGAAATGATCCGGAAAATGGAACCTTACCCCGGTCGTTTTCGGGAGTGGGCAGAAGAAATGAAACATAAACTCAAAAGTCGATTTGGAAGGTAAGAAATATGGAAAGCAGTGAACTGAGCAGGCAAACAGCGAAAGCCACACGATGGTCTACGTTGACGGAATTGGCACTCAAATGTGTGCAGCCTGTTACCAGTATGATCTTAGCCAGATTGCTGACTCCGGAAGCATTCGGTGTTGTGGCAACGGTGAGTATGATCGTCAGCTTTGCAGATATGTTTACGGATGCCGGCTTCCAAAAGTATCTGATTCAGCATAGCTTCAAGGATCAGGATACCTTAGATCGGCATACCAATGTGGCGTTTTGGAGTAATCTGGCATTTTCGTTGCTGCTATGGGGAGTGATTACGCTGCTCAGCGATCCGCTGGCGACCATGGTTGGCAATCCGGGGATGGGTAATGTAATTATAGTTGCCTCCCTTTCTTTGCCGCTAACGGCCTTTTCCAGCATTCAAACAGCCCGTTTTCGTAGGGATTTTGATTTTAAAACGCTATTCTTTATCCGATTGGCAACAGCCGCGGTTCCCTTGGTGGTAACTGTTCCCCTGGCACTGATCCTGCGGAGCTATTGGGCGTTGATTATTGGCACTTTGGTATCTAACGGTGTGAATGCATTGGTGCTGACGCTTCGCTCCCGATGGAAGCCAAAGTGGTATTTCAACTGGAAAGCACTGCGGGAAATGTTTTCTTACAGTTGGTGGATATTGCTGGAATCCATAGCAGTTTGGCTGACTTCTTATATTGGCACATTTGTTGTGGGCGTGTATTTGACAGATCATTATTTGGGTCTTTACAAAACTGCAATGTCTACCGCAAATCAAATTTTTGCATTGATTACGGCTGCAACCTCTGCACCGCTGTTCGTGGCACTGTCACGGCTGAAAGATGATCGGGATTCTATGCAGGACACTTATTTGCGCTTCATTGGCGGATTGGGTGTCTTTATGGTGCCGTTGGGTGTCGGAATGTGGCTGTATCAAGATCTGTTGACTGAGATTGCTCTGGGATCGCAATGGTTGGAAGCGGCAGGGTTTCTGGGGCTTTGGGGACTGGTTGGTTCTGTGAGCCTTTTATTGGGAAGCTACTGCAACGGTCTTTATAATGCAAAGGGTAAGACGTACCTTTCTTTCTTGACGCAGGTACTGCACCTTGTAATTTTGGTGCCGGCACTTTTGTGGGCTGCACCCAAAGGATTCACAGTGCTGTGGGTTACCCGCTGTGTGCTGCGTTTGCAATTGGTGTTGGTACAGCAGATCGTGATGGCAGTGTGTATGAAAATATCCGTTATGAAGCAGATCGTGCTGTTGCTGCCGTCGATGCTGTGCAGCGCAATTATGGCACTCGCTGCGTTGGGGCTGCAGCAACTGGGGGATGCGATTTGGTGGCAAGCTGTCAGTGTGCTGATCTGTATGGTGGTATATTTCGGTGTATATGGGTTGCTTTTTAGAAAAAAATTGATCCACGGTTTTAAAACATTAGGATTTTATAAAAAATAACAGGAGGTGAGCGTATGGACACTATGGAATTGCTTAGCGGATTGATCCGGCTGGCGGTTTGCGGCAGTGAGGCCACAAAGGAAATAACCGAGGCTTGTACCCCGGAGGCACTGGAACAGGTCTGTGCGCTCGCTCTGAAGCACGACCTTGCCCACTTAGCGGGACAAGGCGCAAGTAAGCTTTCTCTGCCGGAAAGTGAGCCGCTGAACCGTTGCAAAAAGGCGGCTATGCAGGCATTTTTCCGGTATACCCAGCAGGAAATGGCTTGCCAAAAGGTGTGCGATTTACTGGAAATGGCGGAGATTCCTTTTATCCCCTTAAAGGGCACGGTGCTGCGGCAGTATTATCCGGAGGGGTGGATGCGTACCAGCTGCGATATGGACATTTTGGTGCGGGAAGAAACCCTGGAACAGGCATCGGCACTGCTACAGGAAAAGGGCTGGCAGTTCCGGGAACGCTCGCCCCACGATCTTGCCTTTATGTCGGCAGAGGGGGTACATCTGGAGCTGCACTTTACCGCCATTGAGGATTTTATATCCCTCGAATCCAAGTCCATTATGGACGGTATCTGGCAGGACGCAAAGCCTGTAGAAGGAAAGCAGTACCGGCTGGAAATTTCCGATGAGCTGTTTTACTTTTACCATATGGTTCATATGGCAAAGCATTTGATCCACGGCGGCTGCGGTATCCGTACATTTTTGGATGTGTGGATCTTAAATCACCGGGTGCCGGGAAACACCGAAAAACGGCAGGCACTTTTGGAAAAGGGAAAGTGTCTGCAATTTGCGCGGGCTGCGGAGACGCTTTCTGAAATTTGGTTTTCCGGAAAGCCGATGGACACGATGTCCCGGAATTTGGAGCAATTTATTTTATCCGGCGGCACCTACGGCAGTCTGCAAAACCGGGTCAGCCTGCAGCAAAGTCAGCAGGGCGGCAAGGTGCGGTATGCCCTGAAGCGGATTTTTTTGCCTTACGACATTATGAAGCACTATTATCCGGTACTGCAAAAGCATAAGATTTTGCTGCCCTTCTGCCACATTGCCCGATGGCTGCGGCTGATCTTTGGCGGCGGTATGAAACGGTCTGTCCGGGAGTTGCAGGTAAATGCGGAGGTCTCGGATGCCACCGGTACCGAAGCGAAGAAACTTGTTGATTATTTAGGATTGTAAGAAAAGCCTCTCTGCACATTTTGCAGAGAGGCTTCAATGTTAAATTCCGGTTTAGCGAGCGATTACAATTTTCGTTGTCATTGCGAACCAGTGACCGATGTCACTGGTG
The DNA here is from genome assembly GCA_045590735.1 of Faecousia sp. Taxonomy (GTDB): domain Bacteria; phylum Bacillota; class Clostridia; order Oscillospirales; family Oscillospiraceae; genus Faecousia. Next base: position 17,373 of record JAZNRQ010000129.1, read on the forward strand.
TGGCAATCTCTAAAACAATTGGTAGTTCTTTGCATTGTCATCCCGAGCGAAGTCGAGGGATCTCCCAATCATATCCGCACTTCCGGCAATTCCGTGAGATTCCTCGACTCCCTTTGGTCGCTCGGAATGACAGCGGGCCGATGTGCCTCAATCGGCCCCTACAGGGTGCATTTTGCAATTTGAAACGGCTCGATAAATTGGAATTTGCCGAAACAAAAAGAAAACCCCTCCGCGGTTGCGGAGAGGTAAAATTTGCTTTCTTGACGATTAAGCCAGCTCAGCGAAGTACTTGATGGTGCGAACCATCTGAGAAACGTAGGAGTTCTCGTTGTCGTACCAGGAAACGACCTGAACCTGGGTCTTGCCGTCGGGCAGCTTGCAGACCATGGTCTGAGTAGCATCGAACAGGGAGCCGTAACGCATACCGATGATATCGGAGGAAACGATCTCGTCCTCGTTGTAGCCGTAGGACTCAGTAGCAGCAGCCTTCATAGCAGCGTTGATCTCTTCCACGGTAACAGCCTTAGCGCAGACAGCGTTCAGGATGGTGGTAGAACCGGTGGGAGTGGGGATACGCTGTGCAGCACCGATCAGCTTGCCGTTCAGCTCGGGGATAACCAGGCCGATAGCCTTAGCAGCACCGGTGGAGTTGGGAACGATGTTGATAGCGCCAGCACGGCTACGACGCAGGTCGCCCTTTCTCTGGGGACCGTCCAGAATCATCTGGTCGCCGGTGTAAGCGTGGATGGTGCACATAATGCCGGACTCGATGGAAGCCAGGTCGTTCAGAGCCTTAGCCATGGGAGCCAGGCAGTTGGTGGTGCAGGAAGCAGCGGAGATGACAGTGTCCGCAGCCTTCAGGGTCTCGTGGTTAACATTGTAAACGATGGTGGGCAGATCGTTGCCTGCGGGAGCAGAGATAACGACCTTCTTAGCACCAGCGTTGAT
>JAZNRQ010000130.1:0-3360 GCA_045590735.1 Faecousia sp.
TTCGTTGTCATTGCGAACCAGTGACCGATGTCACTGGTGTGGCAATCTAAAAACCAAGTGTTACCAATAGATTGCCACGCCAGTGTGCGCTACCCCTCGCAATGACAATTGGGTTGTGCGAGTTTGAACAGCTCGATAAACTGGAATTTGAGGAGGTGCTGGATGAAAACCCGCCGGTTCCCAGACCAGGAACCGGCGGCTCGCTTGCTGTAATTTATGCTTCTTCTTCCGGCTCGGAAGGCAGGATGTTGGGAACATCCCAGGATTTATGATACGTGGCAGAAAAGGCCTTATTCCCCGTAGCCCAGGGGGTTATTCTTCTGCCAATTCCAGGAATCCCGGCACATATCTGCCAGATTTTTTTCTGCGGTCCAGCCCAGCACTTCCCGGCTCTTTGCCGGGTCTGCATAGCAGGTGCCGATGTCGCCGGGGCGGCGGTCGGTGATCACATAGGGAACTTCCACATGGTTTACCTCCCGGAAGGTATTTACCATATCCAGCACGCTGTAGCCAGTGCCGGTACCCAGGTTAAACACCTCACAGCCGGTATTTTTCACCACATATTCCACCGCTGCTACGTGACCCTTGGCAAGGTCTACCACGTGAATGTAGTCCCGGACGCCGGTGCCGTCGGGGGTATCATAGTCGTTGCCGAAGACGCTGAGCTTTTCCCGGCGGCCCACCGCCACCTGGGTAATGTAAGGGATCAGATTGTTGGGAGTACCCCGGGGATCTTCACCGATGCGGCCGCTTGCGTGGGCACCGATGGGGTTAAAGTACCGCAGCAGGCAGATGCTCCAATCCTTATCCGCATTTGCCATACCGGACAGGATCTGCTCGGTCATATACTTGGTCCAGCCGTAGGGGTTGGTGCAGTGACCGGTGCGGCTGCTCTCCCGGAGGGGCATTTCATTATCGGCGGTGTAAACAGTGGCAGAGGAGGAGAAGATGATCCGTTTCATACCCACTTTTTCCATCACCTTGGTCAGAACCAATGTGGAATTTAAGTTGTTATCGTAGTATTTCCAGGGGATCGCCACACTTTCGCCCACGGCCTTCAGACCGGCAAAGTGGATGACGCAGGAAATTTCATTTTCGCTGAAGATCTTTTCCAGCAGAGCTTCATCCCGCACGTCTCCTTCGTAGAACTTTACGGCTTTGCCGGTCAGCTCTCTTACCCGGTTCAGAGATTCGGGGTTGGAGTTGCACAGATTGTCGATGACGACAACACCGTAGCCCTTCTCCAGCAATTCCACACAGGTGTGAGAACCGATGTAGCCGGCACCGCCGGTAACGAGTACATTCATAATCATACCTCCACAAAGTTAATCTTTTCCTTATTTTACCGCTCCCCACCTTAAAAAGCAACCCCGGAAGAAGATTTTAAATTGAAATTGAAAATGGAAAGTTGAAAATGAAATTCCGGCTTATCGAGCTGTTCAAACTCGCACAACCCAATTGTCATTGCGAGCCAGTGCGCACACTGGCGTGGCAATCTTAAGGAGAATACGGATTCTTCGCTTTCGCTCAGAATGACAAGGTGTATCGAAACAGCTCGATAAATTGGAATTTTGGGTTATTGCTTTTGTGCTTGCTATTTTGGCACAATGAGGATATAATTAAATTGCGTTATTATCGGTGTATGCCGATACAATGATTGACAGGAGGTAATCCTATGGATCCCATTTATGTAACCGGTCACCGTAACCCGGATACAGACTCCATCGTGGCGGCAATGGCTTATGCTGCGCTGCGCAACGCTTTGGGAGATCGGGAATATGAAGCTGCTTGCTTGGGCCACGTGTCCGATGAAACGCAGTTGGTATTGGACCGTTTCGGCTTTCAAAGCCCTAAGCGGATCCACAATATGTACACACAGGTACGGGATCTGGACTTTGATACACCACCGCTGCTCAGTGCGGCAGTGACGGTGGAGCGGGGTTGGAAGATCCTGCAGAAACAGAAAAATATCTCTGCTGTGCCGGTGACCAAAGAGGACGGCACGCTGTACGGTATGCTGTCCCGCGAGAATGTGGCAAGCTACAATATGGAAATGATCAGTACTGCAAGGCTGGAAGCCGTTCCGCTTTTTAACCTGCTGTCGGTGCTGGAGGGAAAGCTTCTCAATGAAGCCGGTGACAATACGGATTCCGTTTCCGGTGAGGTAAGCATCGCCCTGCCCCAGGAGCAGGAGAATCTGCTTTTTAACAACCCGGAGTCCATCGTGATCTGCGGCCACCAGCCGGATATGATCCGCCGGGCACTGGAAATGAATGTGTGCTGCCTGATCCTCTGTCAGGCAGAGCTTTCCGAGGAGCTGCGGCTTTTGCCTACGAAAACCTGCATCATTTCCACACCTTATGATGCCTACCGGGCGGCAAGACTTGTGTTCCAGTCCGTATCCATCGATACCATTTGCCGGACGGAGGATATTATGTGCTTCCATCTGGATGACCGGGTGGATGAGGTTCGGGAAAAGGTACTGAAGTTCCGTGACCCCTGCTATCCGATTTTGGATGAAGAGGAAAAAGTCGTGGGCGTTCTGACCCGCTACCATCTGCTTCGTCCCCGCCGGAAACGGGTGGTGCTGGTGGATCACAATGAGATCGCCCAGTCCGTTCCCGGATTGGAGGAGGCGGACATTCTGGAAATCATCGATCATCACCGCCTTGCGGATATTCAGACCGCCAATCCCGTGTATGTGCGCAACGAGCCGGTAGGCTCTACCAATACCATCATCGCCAGTATGTTCCAGGACCGGGGCTTGATGCCCTCTGCCAAGATGGCAGGTATGATGGCAGCAGCCATCCTGTCGGACACGGTTATGTTTAAGTCCCCCACCTGTACCGACCGGGATCGCCGGGCGGCAGAGCGGATGGCCCGCATTGCCAATGTCTCCCTGGATGAGCTGGGTAAGGAGATCTTCTCCGCCTCTATGGAAGGCAAATCCGCCCAGGATCTGCTGTTCTCCGACTATAAGGAATTCCACATCGCCGGTCACGATCTTGCTGTGGCGCAGGTCACCTGTGTGGACAGCCCCACGATGCTGGAACGGAAGGAAGAATTCCTGAAGATCATGCGGCAGACTGCCCGGGAGAAGGAATTCTCTATGGTGATCCTGATGCTCACGGATGTGCTGCTGGAAGGTACACAGCTGATCTATATCGGCAACGACGAAACGATCCAGCAAGCCTTCAATGTGCAGCCTAAGGACAACGCCGTATTCCTGCCCGGCATTATGAGCCGTAAAAAGCAAGTGATCCCAATGCTTTCTGCATTGTGGGGTTAAGCGACCGAGCGCTGCCTGTGGTTGCGCACGCGAGCGCTGCCAGTGGCAGATGCAGCGAGCGGGCAAGCAAG
>JAZNRQ010000131.1:0-3048 GCA_045590735.1 Faecousia sp.
ACTTAGTATGATCCTTGCCGTCGTTATGGTATTGGGTCTGCTGCCCGCAACCGCCTCTGCAACGGAAGGTCAGTATGTGTACATCTCTGTCAGCTTTGACGGTCAGTATATTGATGACAAAAACGGAAGCCCTATGGTGTACGTCCCCGTATCCTTGGATGAAGTCAAATCCATTGATCTTAACGAATATGGTCTTAGTGAATATCTGTATGACCCGCATGGTGATGGCGCTTATGAGACTACTGCCTTGCAGCTGATCATCTATGCCCACGAGAACATCTACGGCGGCAGCTGGAGTGATGTCAACTTCACCGGTGGTGCAGGCAGTTCTTATTTCCAGGGTGGTATCTTCGGTTTTGACGAGAACCTGAACTACTTCCTCAACGGCGAGTTCCCTATTGACGAGGCGCTATCCGAAGGCTCCTCCTTTGCCGTAGGCGCCACTTCTGACCACATCATTCTGGAGCCCGGCGACTTCATTGATATCGCCAGTTTCACCAGCTATGCTTTCCTGTGGGACAGCGCTGCGGGCTTCCATCTGTTTGCAGATGAGAATGATAGCTTTGTCCACAACTACACTGCCCAGGTCGGCGAGGCTGTGTCTGTGAAACTGCTGCGCTCTTACAGTAATATGGTTGACGGTACACCCGTTCTGGCACCGGAAAGCGGCTATGAACTTTTCTACGGCGCAGCTTTCGGTACTGCCGACGGTACGCTTACCACCGATGACAACGGCTGCGCAGTCCTTTCTTTTGATCAGGCAGGTACTTACTATCTGTGGTGTAACGGAGCTTATGGCATCGATGCTGATACCGAGAATATCGTATCCTCTCCTGCCTATGCAAAAGTTACTGTAACCGCTGGCGAGGTAACGCCGCCTGCTGTCAGTGAGGTAGCAAAATGGAATATTACACTGACAGATGCCCTGAATGTGAATTTCTATTTAAATATCAATCCGTCTATTGAATCTACAGCAGCTGTCGTAATTTCTGTAGCAAACACTGAGGTGAGCTATACGGCAAATAACCTAAAAAAAACAGAAGAAGGTCTTTATGTTGTTGATGTAAAACTGGCTGCAGCACAAATGACCGATAACATTGTTGTTACGATCAAGAATATGGATACCGTTGAAAGCACGCAAACCTACACAATTCGGCAGTACGCAGAGACGGTTCTGGCCGATGAGAAACTCAGTAATTACCACGCTTTGGTAAAAGAAATGCTGAATTATGGTGCGGCTGCACAGAATTATTTTGATTACCGTGTGGATACACCTGCAAATGAAGGTATTACTGGTACCGGTGCAACCAATATTCCCTCAAATGAAAACTGTACGCTTAGCACCAATGGTGCATTGGAGGGAGTGTCTTTCTATGGAGCAACCTTGTTATTCCGTGACAGAATTGCTGTCAGATATTATTTCCGAATTCAGGGCGATACCAATGCAGTCAGCTTTACTGCAAATGGTAAAGAATACACTGCTAAGTTAAAAGATGACCTGTACTATGTAGAAATTCCGGATATTCTGCCTCAGGATCTGGATCAGGAAATCGAACTGCTGATCTCGGATGCATCCGGAAATCAGATGACAATCCTTTACAGTCCGCTGATCTATATTGTTCGGATGAACGAAAAAGGAAGTGAATCCTTGCAGGCGCTTCTGCAGGCACTCTACAACTACCATTTAGCTGCCAAGGAAGTAGCAGCATTAGGATGATCCACCGAAAATATGCTCTACCAGGAAGGATTGCGATTATGCATAGCTTTAAGAAAATACTCAGTGTAATTGTGGTGTTGGGCGTTGTTTTGAGTCTGACACCTATCAGTATTTCGGCAACAACTGATTCTCGTACAGGCAGTACTTCCCAGAATGTCAGTACTGTATTGGATGCCACGCTTACTCAACTGGCAGCTACCGTGAAGGAGCCTGTTTTCGGCACTACCGCTGGTGAGTGGACAGTATTGAGTCTGGCCCGCGGCGGCTACTATGCCAAGGATGATGCTTATTATACCGACTACTATGACCGTATCGTAGATACTGTAAACACAACCGCCGCAAAGGTTAACCTGAACGGTGCGCTGCATAAATCCAAATCTACTGACAACTCCCGCCTGATCGTTGCCCTGTCTGCCATCGGCAAGGATGCCACATCTGTTGGTGACTGGAACCTGGTGGAGGCTTACAGTGCCAACGGCTTCAAATGGATCAAAAAGCAGGGCATCAACGGCACCATATGGGCACTGATTGCTCTGGACTCTAATAACTACAAAACCTCCGATACAACAACTCGCCAGCAGTGTGTGGATTCCATTGTGTCCTTGCAGCATAATGACGGCGGCTGGTCCCTGATGGCAAACAAGACTTATGCATCTGATCCTGACATCACCGGTATGGCGTTGGTTGCTCTCTATCCTTACCGGAATCAACCTGAGGTAGCCGCCGCTTGTGAGAAAGCATTTGCCTGCTTATCTGCCCTGCAACACGATAACGGCACCTTTGCTTCCGGCGGTGCGGAATGTGCGGAAAGCTGTTCCTGGGTCATCGTTGCCACTACTGCATGGGGCATCGATCCTGATACAGACAGCCGTTTTATCAAGAATGGTAAATCTGTTGTAGATGGACTGCTTTCTCACTATGTGCAGGAAGATGCTATGTTTCAGCACGTCGTTGGCGGCGGCTCCAATGCCATGGCTACCGACCAGGCCTGCTATGCGCTGGTTGCTTACGATCGCTTTATCAATGGCAAGCCTGCATTGTATGATTATTCCGATGTGACCTTTGACACCCCGGAATCCGATGAAATGATCGCCACGCTTGGTTTGCCTGAGGAAATCAATGGGGGCGAACGCTTTAGCGGTGTCATCAGCATCAACAAGTGGGATAGCGACGCCGGCTACAAGCTGATCGATTTCATTGTAAATGTTCCTGAAGGGGTATCTGTCACCAATGTAACCGCAAGTAACCGTCTTGCCGGTGGCGAAGTCGTTTGGAACCAGGAAAAAGGCACAGGCAAGCTTCGTGTGGTTTACTTTGATGCCAATAATAAC
>JAZNRQ010000132.1:0-4741 GCA_045590735.1 Faecousia sp.
GCCAGTTCGCAAACTGGCGTGGCAATCTATTGGTAACACTTGGTTTTTAGATTGCCACACCAGTGACATCGGTCACTGGTTCGCAATGACAACGAAAATTGTAATCGCTCGATAAACCGGAATTTCATTCTTGATTTTCAATTCTCAACTCTCAACTCTCAATTCTTAATTAAAAGGAGGCGGTTGGATGGTTCGCTATATTGCCCGGCGATTGGGGCTGAGCGTGGGTATTTTGCTGGTGGTGATCTTTTTGATTTACCTTTTGATGCGTATGCTGCCCGCCTCCTATGTGGAAACTATGGCACTGCAGCTTTCTCAGGCACCCGGTGCAAAACCCTATGATCAATGGGTGGAGCAGCTGAGCAGCCAGTACGGCTTGAACACACCCCTTTTTACCGGCTATTTGCAGCAGCTAAAAAGCATTGTGACCCTGAATTTCGGGGATAGCTGGAAATATGCGATGCCGGTGACGGAGAAGTTTTCTCAGGTCATCGGGGTGTCTTTTGTAATCGGGCTTGCGTCACTTTTGCTGGAGATCGCCATTGCGGTGCCTTTGGGTATCCTGGCTGCCCGGCGGCAGTATAGTCCCTTAGACTATTCCATTACCACCGGCGCGCTGATCGGCAGCTGCCTGCCCGCGTTCTTTTTCGCCACGCTGCTGAAGCTGATCTTTTCTGTGGGGCTGGGATGGTTCGACCTGTACGGGTTGACGAGCCGGGATTATGTAAACCTGTCCCCTTTGGGAAAGCTTTTGGATATTGGAAATCATCTGGTGCTGCCGGTGGTGACACTGACGGTGATCTCCGTGGGATCTCTGACCCGCCATACCCGTACCAATATGCTGGAGGTGCTCAGTGCTGATTATATCCGCACCGCCAGAGCGAAGGGCTTGCCGGAGGGCGCGGTGATCCGTCGCCACGCATTTCGCAATACCCTGATCCCGCTGGTGACCATCATAGGCGGAAGCTTGCCGGGACTTTTTGCCGGTGCGCTGGTGACGGAGACTCTGTTCGGTATCAACGGCATCGGCTATACCGCCTACCAGGCGATGGTGGCGGGAGACATTCCTTTTTCCATTTTTTATCTGACCTTTTTGGCGGTGCTGACGCTTTTGGGTAATCTTCTGACAGATATTGCCTATGGGTTGGCAGACCCCCGGGTCGTGCTGAGGTGATTTGATGGCGAACGAACATTCTCCCGGTGCGCTGACCGCCCGGCGGTTTTTCCGAAACAGGCTGGCACTGTTGGGGCTTGTGATCCTTGGCGCGTTGTTTTTGTTTTCCTTTCCCGGAGGGTTACTCAGTCCCTACGGGCAGGATCAGGTATTTTACCGGCAGCAGAACCAATCCAAGGAATTCGCCGCAGTGCGCTATAATGAGGAACTGCGTTTTTGGGAAGCACCGGGACATTCCCTGGATCCGGTGACCCGGGCACGGCTGTCCCTTGCGATCCGCAAGGGAGAGAAGGCGTTGGAGGATTATAAGATCCTGCCGGTGGGTGGAGAGCTGTATGCCCTTCTTCTTGGGGACGAAACGGTAGGCTTTGCGGCAAAGGAGCGGATCACCGGCAGGCAGGACTATGGCTTTGCCTGGGCGGCACTGCAGGCATATCATACGGGAGAAAGAGAGTTTACGCTTGGGGAAGAACGGTTTTTTCTGCAGGAGGGGCTTGTGTATGTGGGAACAGAGCCGGTGGCGGAGATCAGCCGGTATGTGCTGAATCGTCCCGGTGGCGCAGAAGTGCCCCTGGGGCTGCAGGAAAAGATCTTGCAGGCGGTAGAGGATGCAATTACAGAGATCTCCTGGGAAGACCGGGAGTTTACCGTTACCTACGATCCTGCGGGACGGCAGTGGTCTGTCCGGGAGCAGACCGAGACCCGGGTATGGGACAGCTACGCTTCCCCCTCCCGCGCACACCCGCTGGGCACGGATAAAAACGGTATGGATATGCTGACCCGACTGATGTATGGGGGTAGAGTGTCTCTGGTCATTGGCTTTTTGGTAGTGCTGATCGCAGCGGCATTGGGTGTGGTGCTGGGCGGCATTGCCGGGTATTTCGGCGGCATTGCAGACGAACTGGTAATGCGGTTGGTGGATGTGTTTTACTGTATTCCCTCTACACCGCTGCTGATCATTTTGGGTGCGCTGATGGACGGTCTGCGGCTGGATCCGGAGATCCGGGTGGTGTATCTGATGCTGGTGCTGGGCCTTTTGGGATGGCCCTCCGTTGCCCGGCTGGTGCGGGGGCAGATCTTAAGTCTGCGGCAGCAGGAGTTTATGACCGCAGCAGAGGCGGTGGGACTTTCCGCCCGCAGGCGGATCTTTCGGCATCTGCTGCCCAATGTAATGCCCCAGCTGATAGTAGCTTGCACTATGAGCTTAGGCAGCACCATTTTGACAGAGGCCACCTTGTCCTTTTTGGGCTTAGGAATCAAATTTCCTTTCGCCTCCTGGGGCAACATTATGAACGATGTGGCCAATGTCCACGTGCTGACCTCTTACCCCTTTGTGTGGATCCCTGCCGGGATCTGCCTGGTGCTGGCGGTACTGGGATTTAATTTTGTGGGTGACGGTTTGCGGGATGCACTGGACCCCAAAATGAAGCGATGAGGTGTTTTGATGGAACGAAAACCGGCATATATTACAAAAATGCAAAACCCGGACAATGTGCTGGAAATTGAAGATCTGCATACCTGCTTTTTTACCGATGCAGGGCCGGTTCGTTCCGTATCCGGTGTCAGCTTCGACATTCCTGCCGGCAGTGTGGTGGGGGTAGTGGGCGAGTCCGGCTGCGGCAAGTCTGTCACCAGCCTTTCGGTGATGGGACTTTTGCAAAAGCCCCACGGAAAGATCACCGGCGGACAGATCCGGCTGAACTTAGGCGGCGAGGCCTGGGATCTGACAAAGACCCCGGAGAAGAAGCTTCGCTCTCTCCGGGGCGGTGTGATGTCCATGATCTTTCAGGAGCCTATGACTGCCTTAAATCCGGTAATGACCATTGGAAAACAGCTGGAAGAGGCGATCCTGCTCCACGGAAGACCGGGAGAAAGGGATAAAGCCGTCGCCCTTCTGGACAGGGTGGGTATTGCAGACAGCAAACGGGTCTGCAAGCTGTACCCCCATAATCTGTCCGGCGGTATGCGGCAGAGAGTAATGATCGCTATGGCACTGGCAGGCGATCCCCGGCTGATTATCGCAGACGAGCCGACAACTGCGCTGGATGTGACGGTGCAGGCGCAGATTTTAGAGCTTTTGCAGGATCTGCAAAAGCAGCTGGGCAGTGCGATCATGCTGATCACCCACGATCTGGGGGTGGTGGCGGAAATGGCGCAGCAGGTGGTGGTGATGTATGCCGGCAGAGTGGTGGAGACCGGGACGGTGGGGGAAATCTTTCACCAGCCTGCCCATCCCTATACCATCGGTCTGATGGCATCCAAGCCGGTGGTGGGAAACCGAAAAGACCGGCTCTTTGCCATTTCCGGCACAGTACCGGATCCCCTGAAGCTGCCCAAGGGCTGCTATTTCCGGCAGCGGTGTGACCACGCATTTGGCGATTGTGACGGAGAATATCCCTGTACCGTTCGCCTTTCTCCCACCCATAGGGTCAGCTGCTGGCGTTCACAGGAGGCAGAAAATGGATGATGTTTTGCTGCAGGTGAAAGACCTGAAGAAATACTATACCCGGGGTGGCAGTACCCTCCGGGCGGTGGATGGTGTCAGCTTTTCGATCCCCCGGGGCAGTACATTGGGGCTGGTGGGGGAGTCCGGCTGCGGAAAGTCCACCACCGGGCGGCTGATCCTGCGGCTTGCGGGAGAAAAGACCGGGGGACAGGTGCTGTTCCACGGGCAGGATATTTACAAATTACCGCCCCGGCAGCTGCGGAAGCTGCGTCCAAAAATGCAGATGGTATTTCAGGATCCCTTTTCCAGTCTGTCCCCCCGGCTGCCGGTGGGAGAGCTGATCGGGGAGGCGGTGCGGGAACACGGTTTGGTGCCGAAAAAGCAGCTAAGATCCCACGTGGATCACATTATGGAAAGCTGCGGTCTGCAGCCCCGACAGAAAAGCCGCTATCCCCACGAATTTTCCGGGGGACAGCGGCAGAGGATCTCCATTGCCCGGGCACTGGCACTGAATCCGGAATTTGTGGTTTGTGACGAGCCGGTTTCGGCGTTGGATGTGTCGGTGCAGGCACAGATCGTAAATCTACTGCAGGATCTGCAGCAGCAGTACGGACTTACCTACCTGTTTATTTCCCACGATCTTTCGGTGGTGGAGCATATCTGCGACCGGGTGGCGGTGATGTATCTGGGCAGGCTGGTGGAGCTGGCTGACCGGGATGAGATCTTTGCGCAGCCGATGCACCCGTACACCAAGGCGTTGTTTTCTGCGATTTTGCTGCCGGACCCGGATCTGAAGCGGCAGCGGACGGTGCTGCGGGGCACGATGCCGTCACCTACAGATCCGCCTTCCGGGTGTCTGTTTCATCCCCGGTGTCCTTACGCGATGGATATTTGCCGGGCGGAGACCCCGGAATTTGCGCCCCGGGGAGAAGGTCGCCTCTGCGCCTGCCACCTGTACCCCATAAAAGAGGAATAAATCCCAATTTATCGAGCTGTTCAAACTCGCACAACCCAATTGTCATTGCGAGCCAGTGCGCACACTGGCGTGGCAATCTATTGGTAACACTTGGTTTTTAGATTGCCACACCAGTGACATCGGTCACTGGTTCGCAATGACAACG
>JAZNRQ010000133.1:0-5576 GCA_045590735.1 Faecousia sp.
ACTACAATTAAAAACCCGACCACATTTGTGGTCGGGTTTTTAATGGCAGAGGATGAGGGATTCGAACCCCCGCAAACGGAGTCAGAGTCCGGTGTGCTACCGTTACACTAATCCTCTGTGTGTCAAGCACGGGTATTATTATATCCAAAGGGCGAAAAAAGTCAAGCACTTTTTTCCATTTTCCCCAAAGTTTTTCCCGGCATAACCAGTTTGTCCGGTAAGGTGATTTTTATACCGCTTATTTTTGTTCTTCCCAGGGAAAGGGCTTTCCCTTCAGCACTTCCCGGCGCAAATAACGGAAGGTTTTCTTCTCCCCTTCTTCCTTCAGCATCGTCAGAATATAGTGCAGCTGCTTTTGGGTTTCCGGGTTCATTAAGAGCCGTTCCCGGCTGTTTTCCAGATATTCCAGGGGCGATGCGGGGGTGTACTTTTTTCCCTGGTAGACCATACAGGCTGCCCGGCGGTCCATCACCATTTCCACCAGGTATTTCCGGGGCATCGGCACATACTCATAACGCTTTGTTTCCCGGCTCAAATCAGACCAGTATTCGTAATGGTGGCGGTTGCGGCCCTTATGGTGCATCCAGGCCTCGCTGTAGCCCTTGGCTTCCCGCTCCGCGGTATTGGGACTGCGTGTTCCCTGATAATAACGCACACCGCTCATAAACTCCGTGGGGGCATACTTGGACAGGTCGTGGGTCAAGCCCTGCCAGTAAAGTCCCACCCGAAAGCAGCCGCCACACACCAGCATCCGGTGCCGGGTAATGGTAACAAAGTGCTTTATCCCGTTTTTTAAGCTCATAGGATCCTGCTCCCATTCTAGGATTTTTATTCATTATACCACAGCTTTTTCTCTTTCGCAACCGCCGGAAATCGTTGACATTTCCCCACTGTATGGTATAATTTTATCATACTATGGCCTATGAGGTGATCTCTATGTTTATTAATGAGTCTTTCCAAACCGAAATCACCAAGTCCTGCGATGTTTTGGTCTGCGGCGGCGGCTTTGGCGGCATCTCTGCTGCGCTGGCAGCTGCCCGTCAAGGCAAAAAGGTTATTTTGCTGGAAAAGCTTTTTATGTTGGGCGGCCTTGCCACTGCCGGTCTGGTTACCATTTACTTACCTCTGTGTGACGGCTATGGCCGTCAGGTTTCCTTCGGTATCGCGGAGGAGTTGTTCCGTCTGTCCATCTCCCTGGGTGCGGAAGACCGCTACCCCGCCAACTGGCTGGACAGCAACGATCCGGCACAGCGCACCGAGAAGGACCGCCGTTTTGAGGTCCGGTTCAATGCCCAGCTGTTTGCGATCCTGGCAGAGCAGCAGCTGCTGAAGGAGGGCGTGGAGATCCTCTACGGTACATCTGCGGTAGCTGCCCACAAAAACGGCGACAAGATCGACGCAGTGATGATCGAGAATAAGTCCGGCAGAAGTGCCATTTCCGTCGGCTCTGTTGTAGATACCACCGGCGACTGCGATATTGCCAAGCTTGCCGCTGCCCCCACCGCACTGTTCCAGCAGGGCAACGTTCTTGCCGCCTGGTATTACTATGCCGGTGCGGACGGCTACGATCTGAAAACGGTCGGTTTCTGCGATATTCCCGACGACCAAAAGACCGATAACTACAAAGAGCGGAATTTAGCACCCCACCGGTTTACCGGTCTGGATGGGGACGAGCTTTCTGAGCTGATGCAGCTTTCCCACAATTCCACCCTGCAGAATTTCCTGCAGCTGCGGGAAAAGGATCCCACTGCATTCCCCACCACCATCGCCACCACACCTCAGATCCGTATGACCCGCCGCATCGACGGTGAATACACCCTGCACTCCACCGAGATGCACACCCGTTTTGAAGATTCCATCGGTATGGTTTCCGACTGGCGCAAGCGTGGTCCTGTGTACGAGGTTCCCTTCCGGACGCTGTATTCTTCCAAGATAAAGAATCTGATTGCCGCAGGCCGCTGCACCTCTGTTACCGACAGTATGTGGGACATTATGCGTGTGATTCCCTGCTGTGCTGTCACCGGCGAGGCTGCCGGCACTGCCGCTGCTATGACAAATGATTTTAGCTCCCTGGATGTATCTGCCCTGCAGGCACAGCTAAAGAAAAACGGCGTTGTACTCCACGAAGACGATCTGTAAGGAGATAATTATGAGAGAATTTTATACTCCTAATACCGCCAACTATCCCCGTCTGAAGACGGATGTCTGCTTTGCGGATTATGAAAATACATATCACTACGATTCCCATCTGGATTCTGTTTTCCAATTTGTGCTGGATCGGCAGCTGCTGGATCCGGTGCTGTGGAAACGATTTGTGGATCAGTACCGGCTGCAACGGGATAATGGCCGTGGCTGGCGGGGCGAGTACTGGGGCAAAATGATGCGCGGTGCCTGCTTTGTCTATTCCTACTGCCGGGATCCGCAGCTTTACGACCAGCTGACCGAAACCGTCCGGGATATGGCATCTGCCATAGAAGCAGACGGTCGCCTGTCCACCTACCTGCGGGAGCAGGAGTTTGGTGGCTGGGATATGTGGTGCCGGAAATATGTGCTGCTGGGTATGCAATACTATATGGAGATCTGCACCGACGAGAATCTGAAGCAGCAGCTGACCGACTCTATGTGCCGTCAGCTGGACTACATTATGTCCAAGGTGGGCCCCGGTGAGGACAAAAAGCTCATCACCAAGACCACCACCCACTGGCGGGGCCTCAACTCCTCCTCCATTTTGGAGCCTGTGGTGCGGCTGTACACCATCACCGGCAAGAAAGAATACTTAGACTACGCAAAATACATTATCGATTGCGGCTTTACGGACATTTCCAACATCATCCAGCTGGTGATCGACGACGATTTCGCACCCTACCAGTACCCCATTACCAAGGCTTACGAGATGATCTCCTGCTTTGAGGGCTTGCTGGAGTATTACCGGATCACCGGTGAGGAAACCTACCGGGATGTGCTGGTTCGCTTTGCTGACCGGGTGCTGGAAACCGATTTTACGGTCATCGGCAGCTGCGGCTGTACCCACGAGCAGTTTGACCACTCCACCGTCCGGCAGGCCAACACCACCAACGGCCCTATGCAGGAAACCTGCGTTACCGTGACACTGATGAAATATATGTACCAAATGCATCTGCTGACCGGCGACAGCAAGTACGTGGATGCCTTTGAAACCTCTTTGTACAACGCTTATTTAGGTGCGCTGAACACTGAGCAGATCGTAGAACCGCTGATCTACGAGCAGCATCCCGACTGGATCGCAGAGCCGCTGCCCTTTGACAGCTACTCTCCCCTTACCGCCGGCAAGCGTGGTACTTTGGTGGGCGGTATGCTGGTAATGCCCGATATGCACTACTACGGCTGCTGCGCCTGTATCGGCTCTGCCGGTATCGGTATGGTGCCGAAAATGCAGCTGCTGAGCCGCAAGGATGGCTTTAACTTAAACCTTTACACCGCAGGCAGCATCACCTCCAGGACCCCTGCCGGTCAGGAAGTTTCCTTTACCCTCACCACCAATTATCCGGCTGACGGCAAGGTGAATGTAAAGATTTCTTTACCCCAGGCAGAAAGCTTTAAGCTGTATCTGCGCAATCCCGCCTGGAGCAAAAATACCCGCTGCAGCGTCAGCGGACAGGTATCTATGACTATGGGCGGCGGCTACATCGCCCTGGAGCGCAGTTGGGAAAACGGCGATACCATCGAGCTGGAGCTGGATATGACCGTCCGGGTGATCCGCCCCATCCCCTACGGCAGCCAGATCATTATGAGCAAAAATGTGGCAGGTCAAAACTATGTGACCCCCGTATTTGACCGGGAAGATCCCCTTGCCAAGCGGCACATTGCCCTGCAGCGGGGTCCCGTGATGCTGGCACAGGAAAACCGCCTGGGCTACAGTGTGGACGATCCCGTTGATGTGAAGATCAACCGGGACGAAACCGTGGACGCCATCTTCCCCGCCCAGCCGAAAAACCCATACCCCTGTCTGCTGGAAATGCAGATCCCCCTGACTGACGGCAGCTTGATGACCGTCACCGATTACAGCTCCGCAGGCAAGCTGTGGAACGACGAGACCAAGATGGCGGTTTGGATGTTTACAAAGGAATCATGTGTATGATGCGGAAGCGACGAGTCGCCGCCGCTTTATGGATTTGATTTATATTTCAAACGCACCTCATCTTGTCCCCCTCTTTGAGGGGGATGTCAGCGAATGCTGACAGGGGGAGTGGCGTTCTTAAGATAGGACACTCCCTCAGTCAAAAATCAAAGATTTTTGCCAGCTCCCTCAGAGAGGGAGCCAAGGGTGCGGTGCATATTTGAAACAGCTCGATAAATTGGATTTAGATATATATTGGAGCATAAAATGAAAAAGATATTATCGATCCTGCTGGTACTGGCACTGCTCTTTGGGCTTGCCGGTTGCCGGGCATCCAATTTCTTCCCGGAGGAAACCACCGAAACCACCGGCGTAACCGAAACCACCGCACTGCCGGAGGAAACGAATTCGACGGATGCTACCACGGCACCGACAGAAAAACCGGATCCAAAACCAACAGAACCAAAACCGACAGAGCCAGCCCCGACGCAGCCGAGACCCACCCAGCCTACAGAGGCAACGGAAGGTGAGACGCAGCCGGAGCAGACACGCCCTACCCAGCCGCCTCAGGAAGAAGATATCTTCCCGGAAACGGAACCCACTACCCTGCCCACAGAACCGGAGACCGAACCTCCCACCGAGCCGGAACCTACCACCAAACCTTCTACCCAGAAGAGCTATACCGGCAAGGAAGAGGTTGCCCAGTACATTGATCAGTACGGACGGATGCCCAGCAATTTTATTACCAAAAGCCAGGCAAAAGCTCTAGGCTGGAAAAGCGGCAGGCGGCTGGAGGACTACGCACCGGGCAAATGCATCGGTGGCGACCGGTTCTACAACAAGGAAGGTCTGCTGCCCTCGGGGCATACCTATTACGAGTGCGATATTGACACATTGGGTAAAACCGCCCGGGGTGCAAAGCGAATCGTATTTTCAAAGGACGGTCTGATCTACTACACCGGCGATCATTACGAAAGCTTTTATCAATACTTAGGACCAAATCAATGGAAGAAAATTTAACGATGAATGAGATTGTTTTAGATTGCGCCCAAATCACAGACAAAAAGCAGCTGCACAAGGCTTTGGCAGACGCGCTGGATTTTCCCCAATGGTACGGGAACAATTTGGACGCGCTGATGGATTGTCTGACGGAGTTGGGTGACGAAACCCATCTTGTGCTGAAAAACTGGCCGGAAAACGCGGCCTTCAGCGAAGGCTTTGCATCGACCTTTGCCGATGCAACGGAAGAAAATCCTGCATTTACTTATACACTGGGATAAAAACCGGGGAGGGTGCTGCGCCCTCCCCGGTTTTTATCCTTTGCACCCCGCCACAATCAAATTCCAATTTAGCGAGCTGTTTCAAATTTGTATAATCCAATTGTCATTGCGAGCCAGTGCGCACACTGGCGTGGCAATCTATTGGTAACACTTGGTTTTTAGATTGCCACACCAGTGACATCGGTCACTGGTTCGCAATG
>JAZNRQ010000134.1:0-8639 GCA_045590735.1 Faecousia sp.
CCAATTTATCGAGCTGTTCAAACTCGCACAACCCAATTGTCATTGCGAGCCAGTTCGCAAACTGGCGTGGCAATCTATTGGTAACACTTGGTTTTTAGATTGCCACACCAGTGACATCGGTCACTGGTTCGCAATGACAACGAAAATTGTAATCGCTCGCTAAACCGGAATTTGAAGATGATAGTAGCGTGACCGAGTGGCATTTATCGGAGCGACAATTGCCAGGGTATCAGAACGAAGTTGTCCGCGAGCACTGCTTGCAAAACCGGAATTGGATCATTGTGCGAGGAGAAATATTTTGCATCTGAAATCATCTTTATATTGACGCAAACAGATAAAATATGGTACAATACTTTGGATAATGAGGTTAGTTTGCCTTCGTGTACCCATTGATCAATTTTGTAGAACAGGAGAAGCTTATGAAGAATATGAAGAAACTGATGGCACTGATTCTGGTGTTCGCTTTGAGCATCAGTATGTGTGCGGTGCTTAGCGGTTGCAAAGAGAAAGGATCCGGCGGTCAGCAGGGCGGCGGTGAGACTGCGCAATATAAGGTTAC
This sequence comes from Faecousia sp., assembly GCA_045590735.1. Taxonomy (GTDB): domain Bacteria; phylum Bacillota; class Clostridia; order Oscillospirales; family Oscillospiraceae; genus Faecousia. The sequence continues at coordinate 560 of JAZNRQ010000134.1, forward strand.
TGTCCAATCCGCAGGCGGTCTGCCTCTGGAAAAGGTGGCGGTATCTGTGTATGCAGATGATAGCCTTTCGGATTTGAAGGCCTATGACGAAACGGATGAAAAGGGTGTTGCAAACCTGGAGCTGGACAGTGACAGTTATGTGATCGCTTTGTCCGGTGTTCCTGCAGGCTATGCTTGCGATAAGACCTACCCCATTACCGGCAAGGATATGACGATCAAGCTTACATCCTCTGTAATCACCGATAAGAATTTGGGTGAGGTGCAGTTGGGTGTTGGCGATATTATGTACGACTTTACCGTCACCACACCTGCCGGTGATAAAGTGGTGCTGTCTGAACTGCTGAAGGAAAAAAAGATGGTACTGCTGAACTTCTGGTACACCAGCTGCAGTTGGTGTGTAACGGAGTTCCCTTATATGGAAGAAGCTTACCAGTTGTATAAGGATGATGTAGCGGTTGTTGCGGTAGACCCTCTGGGCGAGACGGACGATGCCATTGCCGCATTTCCTGCAGGTTACAATCTGAACCTGACCTTCCCTCTGGCAGCCTGCCCGGCGGCCTGGTCTACAACCTTTGGTATTGACGGCTACCCGACTTCTGTAATTATCGATCGCTACGGTATGATCTGTCTGATCGAGCGTGGTGCTATTACCAGCTTGCGGCCATTTACCGGCCTGTTTGAGACTTTGACTGCGGATGACTATCGGCAAAAAACTTATCAAAGTATTGGCGAACTGGTGACCAACGTGAAGCCTACCTTCCAAATGGATACTTCTGAGAATGTTGCCGCACTGCTTAATAGCGGTGAGATCGAGGTCACTTACCATCCTGAGGATGACGACAGTGCTGAATATGCATGGCCCTTTATTGAAGCTGAGAAGAACGGAGTTAAATGTCTGAAGGCATCTAATCAGCAGATTGAAGGATCTTTTGCCATTTTGTATGCGGATGTGACTTTAAAGGCAGGTCAGGCATTGGGCTTTGACTTCCTGCGTTCCACAGAAGCAGGCAGCGACGTGATGTATGTTATTGTCGATGGTGAGGATATCAATGCCATTTCCGGTGTCAATGATCCAGAGAAGTGGGAAACCTGCTACCCGGTGGTGGCGGAAAAAGACGGTACTTACGAGGTTGCCCTGTGCTATATCAAAGATGAAGACAGCAATGTAGGTGATGATACTGTCTATATTAAGAATATGCGTGTGGTTGAGGCAGCAAAGATTGATTCTCCTGCATATATACCCCGGTCGGCTGCCAAGGTATCGGAGGATGGCGTGTCCTATACCTATGAGACGATCGTCTACAATCAGAAGGATGGCTATTACCATATTGGAAATGCCAATGGCCCATTGCTGTTGGCGGATCTGATGAGTTATACGGAGTTTAGTGAAGAATCTACTGTATGGGAAATGGCCTACGAAGGAAAGATCGTGATCGACGGAAAGGATTATCGGGAAGAGCTGGAGAAGTACTGTAACTATGCCTCTAACTCCAACTTGATTAATATTTGTACCGTGAATCAAGAGCTTTACGACCTGCTGAAGATCGTAGATAAGGTAATGGGCTTTGACGCAGAAGACGATATGGAATGGCTGAAGCTCTGCAAGTTCTACCAGGCTTACGGCACAGACGGTCAGCAGCTGGAGGATCCCATTGCAGGTTTGGCACCTTTTTCCGCTTATACCGCAAAACTGGGTAAAAATGTGAAAACCAACTATTTCTACTATAATCGCATTATTATGCCCAGAGGTATGCTGGCTCGGTTTACTCCCAGTAAGTCCGGTGCCTACCGGATCACATCCCGGAGTGAATCCCAGCACGGTGTGGATGGCTGGATTTTTGACGAGAATCATCAGGAACTTTTCACTTATGAGCAGGATGAGCGCCTGTTTAACGACAGCGAAGAAGTTTCTATGGTTTATTATATGGAAAAGGGAAAGTCCTACTATATTGATATTGCTTTTTGGGATCCCTATGAGGTAGGGTATATTTATTACGATATTGAGTTTATTAAGCCAGAGTATGAACATTTCCGCCTGTGTTCTCCAGGCCCCTTCACCTATGATTCCGATGCCACCGGAGAGGCAATGTACCATGTGATCCATGGTGGTATTAAGGCAACTATGGGAAGCGACGGTTACTACCGCGTAGATTTGGGTAACGGAAAGCAGGGAAGCAAGATTTACGCAGACTTTACCGGTGTTACCTCCTTGTTCAATACCCCCATCGCCACGGTTGGCAGCGTTAAGGGTATGATCGATAAGGGCGGTTTTGACTTTAGCAAGGATGAGAACGATCAGTATATCTTGACCGTTATGGCACAAAACGACAATGACCACGCCAAGACTGACGAAGCACTGAAAAAGCTGTGGGGCGAGGATTTTGAGGAAAACTACAAAACCTATCAGGTGGCAGATGTCTATGCGGGTAAGTTCCACGGTACCGGTGAGGATTACACCGAGAAGATCAAGCAGTATCTGCCAAAGATGATCAAAGACGGTCACGAAGAGCGTAAGGGTTGTGTGCTGGTAGATGAGCAATTGGCAGAAATCCTGCAGATGCTGATGGAAAAGTACACCTTCAAGAATGTGGATCAGGGCTGGCTGAAGCTGTGCTACTACTACGATTATATGGGCCCCGGTCGCTAATAAAAGAGGTTAAAAAATGAAAATGAAAAAAATGATCGCATTGCTGACAGCACTGGTGTGCTGTGCAGCATTGCTCAGTGCCTGCGGCGGTGACCCTACCTATAAGGTCAAGGTGGTGGACGCACTGGGCAATCCCTATACCTCCGGTGTGGTGGTCAAGTTTATGGACAACGGAACCCAGGCAGGTATGCAGGTGGTCAATGCCGAGGGTGTGGCGGAAAAAACACTGCCCAAGGTCAATTACACCGTGCAGCTGCAATTTACCGATTCTGATGTTAACTATGTTTATGATGAAGCTGCACTGGCTTTTTCGGGCGGTAAGACCGAGCTGGAGATTGTGGTAAACCTTGGCTTGGGTGAAGAAAGCCAAAACCTGTTTGTAAAAGACAGAGACTATGAGGCATCTTACATAAAAGCCGGCTGTACGTCCTTTGCGTTGAACAGCGAAAAAAACACGTATTTCCTGTTTGCGCCTACAGAGGCAGGTACTTATGAATTTTCTCTGGCAGGCAGTGATGCGGCGATCGGTTATTATGGTGCGCCCCACTTTGTACAGACCGAAAGCGCTGCGGAGGTGGTCGACAACAAGTTTACTATTTCTGTGCGTAAGGATATGATCGGTACAGGCGATACCGGAACAACGGTATTGGTTCTTGGTGTTGCTGCCGGTGAGGGGGAAGCTGCGTTTTGTATCCAGCGGATTGGTGATCCCCAATGGTCTGTTTCTGATGAGCCCTGGACGGTATATGAGCCGGTAGGCCCTATGACTCCCTATGTCCATAGTGCCGGCGCGAAGTTGACCGATTTTGATCTGACAGCAGATGCCTATACACTGGTGCTGGGTGAGGACGGGTACTATCATAAGGATACCGCCGACGGTCCGCTGGTATTGGTGCGGTTGGGCGAAAAGTCCGGAGGTTCTGAATATCTGGACGACTTCCAGACTATTTTGGATCATTCCGGTGTCAATAAGTATTTCTATGATGAAAACGGCGATTTTGTAAAGAAGGAAAAATACGACGATTGCCTGCGGAAATATTTTGAGATTATGGATGAAAAAACCGGTCTGTATCCTTTGACAGAGGATCTTAAGTACATCATTCAAAGCCGTGGCGAGTATGCCGGATGGTTTGATGAAAGCAACAGTCTGTACTTGTTCAAGGACCAGAACGGTAACAAGATCCCTGGCATTAACAGCGATATTTCCTGGCTGTTCTTCTGCTGCTACGCAGCATAATCAGACTCCATTTCAGGAAGGAGTGTGGATATTGTGTCCATGAAGAAAATTGTGTGCCTGTTGCTTTGTTTGACTATGGTGCTGTCTATGGCAGCCTGCGGTAAAAAAGAGCAGAACGGCGGTACAGCAACTTATACCATTCGTGTCCAGTCTGCGGCAGAAATTCCCTTGAAGGATGTAGGCATCTTTATCTATGAAGACAGCACCCAAAAGGAACTGGTAGCCTACCTGACGACCGATGCGGAAGGTCAGGCATCCTTTACGGATGTGCAGCGCAGCACTTATGTGGCGGTGCTGGATAAGATCCCCACCGGTTATGAAGCGGAAGAAAGCTATGCCATTACCGGTGAGATGATGACCATTACGCTGAAAACCGGCAAAATGTCCGATGCGGATATGGAAGCACTGCGCTATAAGCTGGGCGATGCCATGATGGACTTTACGGTTACCGGGCCGGACGGCACCCAGTACACCCTGTCCGGACTCTTTGAAGGCAAAAAAGCAGTGGTGCTGAATTTCTTCTACAATGGCTGCCAGCCCTGTATGAATGAATTCCCTTATTTGCAGGAGGCTTATGAGGCATACAGCGATGATATTGCGGTTTTGGCGATGAATCCTGTGGATGGCGACGATGCTTCCGTGGAAACCTTGCGGAAACAGTTGGGTGTAACCTTCCCGATGGTCAAATGCGATCCTATGTGGGAAAAGGTTATGGAGCTTTCTGCCTATCCTACCACGGTGTTTATTGACCGGTTCGGCAATATCTGCCTGATCCATAAAGGTAGCGTAACCGAGGCAAAGGTATTTGAGGATGCATTTGCCTACTTTGCCGCTGAAGATTACACCCAAAAAATGGTGGAAGCTATCGGTGACCTGGCGACAGAAGAACCGGAGGGCACAAAGGAAAACCCTACTGAGATCGGCGGTGTAACCAGCTTTGAGGTCACCGTCGAGCCCGGTCAGGTGGTTTACACAGATCTGTATAAGACCTTTAATATGTATTTGCGGATCAAAAGCGAAAATGCTTATGTGATCTGCAACGGCAAAACCTACAAGCCGGAAAAAGGTGTTGTAAGTCTGAAGGTCAATTGTCCCGATACCTATACCCCGGTGAATGTGGGTATTGGTAATTCCGGTACAAAAACAGAAACCTTTAAAGTCACTTTGAGTGTGCCTGCCGGAACATTAAACAATCCCCATAAGCTTGTACCGGGAGAGTTTGATGTAAAGGTGGCAGCCGGAAACGATCAAGGTGTCTACTATACTTATAAGGCAGCGGAAAGCGGCACCCTGACGCTGCAGTATCTTAGCGGTACCAAGGGCGTGGAATACGGTTATTTTCTCTATAATCTGACCACAGGTGCTATGCGGAATCTGGAATCTGATTCCGTTACCGATGAAAATGGCGTGGTAACAGTTTCCGTGGACGCGAAAAAGGGCCATACTGTGCAGGTCTGCATCAGTACCCTGCCGGATAAGAACAACAGCTATCCGGCAGGAGAATTCCGGTTCCTGGCGATATTTGATAATCACGAGATAAAAGAAGAGGAGAAGGTTCCCACCACGGATTATACGGTTACAGTGGTGGATGATGAAAACCGGCCTTTATCAAATGTCAGCGTGGTTTTGAAAGTGGAGGATCAGGACGCTCCCTTTGCGACCAATGGTGAGGGTGTTGCAAAAATTACCCTCCCCACCGGCACTTATCAGGGTATTTTCTATGTTCCTGACGGCTACACCGCGGAAACTACCGCGTTTACTTTAACCGGGGAAGTACCCAATGTAAAACTGACGGTGAATACGATCCGGCAAAAGAATTACACGGTGAAGGTGGTTGGGCCTACCGCCCAGCCGGTAGCCAATGTATTTGTGAAGATCGGCGACAATGCCTGGCAGCGTACCGATGCCAACGGTGCTGTGACCTTGCTTCTGGATGTGGCGGAATACTCTGTAACCATTATGGTGCCTCAGGGCTATTCCGGAGAAACCGCATATCAGTTCCCGGAAAATACAGCGGAGCTGACCATTACGCTGGGATATCCGGCAGGCAGTGAGCAGAATCCTGTGGAAGTAAATGCATATCCGTTTGTAACGGATAAACTCAGCGGCGCACAGGAGGTTTACTGTAAATTCAACCGGGTTGCGGATGTTTTGGGTATCGTGATCGCGGATCCCGATGCCTATATCCGCTATGGCTCCACAACAGTGGGTGCGGACGTTAGCGGCAATGTGAAGGTGTCTTTTGAAGAGATCGGCGCAGAAGCTCCCTGGGTCCTGGTGATCGGCAACAGCGGTACAGCCCAGGAACGATATACCGTGGAAGCGGTTTATGAGAAGGGCAGTGTTGGAAATCCGGAACCGCTGACGACACTTGGCAATATGGGACTTATTAAGTATCCTGCAGGGGATACAAACGGCTATTGCTACAGCTATACCACACCGAAAAACGGTGTATTCTCTGTGCAGGTGAAGAATAAGCCTGCTGTATCTTACGATGTTGTACTGTCTGCCGATGATGAAGAAGCAAAAATGTCGGAAAGTCAGACAGAACGAGAGGTAACTCTCCCCTTAGAGGCGGGACAGACGGTGAAAATTCATATTTTCGCGAACCCGGACGAAAACGATACATATCCGGAACTGTCCGTGCGACTGTGGACATCTTTTAAAGAGAGTGCAGTAGAACCGGAGCCCACAGAGCCGGAGGTGCCGGAGACCACCGAAGGTGCAACGACGGAAACTACGGAAAGCGTAACAACAGAAACCACTGAAGAAACCACAACGGAAACTACCCAGCCGGCAGAAAGTGAGCCGGATACCGGTGACTATGTTTACAAGGTGAAGGTAACGGATCATTTCGGCGGTGCGGTAGCAGGCGTGGATGTATTGTTCCTGTACGGCGGCGCACCTGCCGGTGTAGGTACAACGGATGCACAGGGTGTTGCGCAGCTGTATACAGATGTCTTAGGTACCTATACGGTGGAATTGGCATTTACGGGAACCCAGTATTATTACGATACCGCCGCAGCGGTGCTGACGCAGAGCAGCCGGGAGTTGACCATTAAGCTGACAGCACTGCTGGATGAGAGCCAGTTTGAAGAGATCTACATTCTAAACGGCAATCCTGCTTATCGGCTGAAAACAGGTGGAACCCGGGTGCAACTGGGTAACGGAAAGCCGAACTTCAGTGCCGAGTATGAGAATAACTGCTTCTTTGTGTTCACACCGAAAGAGGCGGGCACATACCAGATTACGGCAAGCGGAGATGTGGAGTTGAGTATGTGGGGAACCACCACATTTATTTCCCGTTGGTACGGCTCCAAAGACGAGGGTAGAGAAAATGCGCTCACCGAATCCGTTTCCGGTTCTACTGTTGGCAATGTAACCTATGTGATCGGTATTAAGGTAGACGGAAGTGTTCGGGATGTGGTGGTCAGCGTTGCCCGAATCGGTGATCCGCAGTTCAGCATTGCCGATCAGCCCTGGAGCGAGTGGAAGAGCGGTCTGACCCATACGGATAAGTGGATCACAGAAGCGGGACTGACCCCTGTGATGGCCGGCGGGGAGATTGGGTCCTATGCGCTCAGCAAGGCCATAACTTACCTGGACTTTGCTGCTGCAGACGGCACATATAACCTGTACTATGATGAAACCAATGGATACTATCGACTGTACGAAAATGGTCCTGTAATCCTGGTGGATCTCAATGCCAAGGGTCGGTTTGTGCCGTTGTATGAGCGTATCAATGGCAACGGACAGTACGGCGGTTCTGCAGTTACAAAGTATTTCTATGACGAAGCAGGTACTTTCCTGCGGAAAGAAAACTATACCGAGTATTTGCAGGGATGTTTTGACTATGTGTATTTGAACACTGTGGATGAAAAGGGTTATTATCCCTTAACCAAGGATATGATGCACGTTCTGCAAAACGGTTTTGTACAGTGGTGGGATGCGGAGTCTCCCAACTATATGGAAGGTTTTGCCGACGCAAATCCCAACTATGCCTGGATGTTTGCCTGCGGCTATGTAGAACCGTAGCAAGAGAACCTGTTATCACAAATGTGGTAACAGGTTCTCAGAGTGTCAAAAAAGCCGCCAACCGTCAAAAAGCAGGATGAATTGATAAATTCAAATAAAGCCTTCCCCCTTGGGGGAAGGTGGCAAAAATCTCTGATTTTTGACGGATGAGGGGATAAAAA
>JAZNRQ010000135.1:0-2802 GCA_045590735.1 Faecousia sp.
CTTTGATTTTTGACGGATGAGGTGGAAATGTAGGTAGATTGCAGCGGTTACGATGGTGCGGTAACACCTCATCAGTCGCCTGCGGCGACAGCTTCTCCTCAAGGAGAAGCCTTTTTAACAGCTCGATAAACCGGAATTTAAACACTATGATAAATTTATTATAACGGATGAGCAGGTAAATGTCTTTCAAAATCTTGGCTGAAATTATAGAATTCTTGGTATGTAAAATACAAAATAGCGAAAAAATGAATCGAATTTTTATAGAAAACTTGAAACAAAATGCAAATCGTGCTATATTTTGCTTGATGGTTTTAGCGAAATCTTGCGTTGTGTGAGGTAAGTGTATGCACAATCCGATTTTTTCCATTCACAATTTCGGCGCCTTTGATTATTCTTTGGGAAGGCACACACCCGGAGAAGGTCCGGAACGGATAGTATCTATGTATGAATTTGAATTTTACACGGAAAAATGTCCCGGCGGTCTGCGTATCGACGGAACCTTTTATCAGGCAAGCCGGGGCGGCTGCATCCTGGCAAAACCGGGGCAGGTGGAAAATGTGATAAAGCCTTACCGGGGTTACTATCTGAACATTGTGACCCAGGACCCAGAGCTGTGCGATATGCTGGATCACCTGCCCAGCTTTTTCACGCTGTGGAATATGGGTGAAGTGGTCAAGCTGATCCATCAGATGATCGCCACCGAGGATAAGCAAAGTCTTGTGGGAAGAATGCAGATGCAAAGCTATGCCTGCCGGATCCTTGCGCTTTTGTACCAATATCGCCGCAATGCCCAAAACGGCGACAGTATCGCACTGCAGCATCAAAAAACGCTGCTGATGGCAGATAAATATATCCGGGATCATTTGTCTGAGGAGCTTTCGCTGGCGGTACTTGCCAAGCTGTGCAATCTGGATCCGACCTATTTCCATAAACTGTACACCGCCGCCTTCGGCAGAACGCCGGCACAGCGGATTTTGGGATTCCGGATCGCTGCCGCCAAAACGGGACTGATCGAAAGTAAGGTCTCTCTTGGGGAGCTGGCTGCCCGGTGCGGATTTTCTTCCCAGACGTATTTTTGCTATAAATTCAAGCAGGTCACCGGTATGACACCGATGCAGTATCGCAGTGAAATGCTCAGCCGTCCAAAAAATTAAACTTTACCTCTTGCAAGTTACATACAAAAATGGTAATATATGTGGGAAAAATAGCGGCGAAGTGCCGTTGCTGCGAAAGCGGCAAGTATAAAAAGGAGGCAAACCATGACTCTTACTGAAAAGAAGCAGTTGCAAATCACCGCCTGCAAAGTGCGTATGGGTGTGATCGAATCCACCTATGGTGCCAAGGCGGGACATCCCGGCGGCAGCCTTTCCGCTGCGGAAGTTTTTACATATCTCTACTTTAAAGAGATGAACATCGATCCCAAGAACCCCAAGTGGGAAGACCGGGACCGCTTTGTTCTGTCCAAGGGCCACACCACTCCCGGCCTGTATGCTGCACTGGCAAACCGTGGCTTCTTCCCTGTGGAAGACCTGCCCACCTTCCGCCATATTGACAGCTACCTGCAGGGTCACCCCAATATGAACACCGTTCCCGGTGTGGATATGTCCACCGGCTCTCTGGGTCAGGGCGTTTCCACTGCTGTGGGTATGGCTTTGGCAGCCAAGCACACCGGCAAGCAGAACAGAGTTTACTCTCTGCTGGGTGACGGTGAGATCCAGGAAGGCCAGGTTTGGGAGGCTTGTATGGCAGCTGCCCACTATAAGCTGGACAACCTGTGCATCGTGGTCGACAACAACGGCCTGCAGATCGACGGTGCTGTTGCCGATGTTATGAGTCCCTACCCCATCGTGGGCAAGCTGGAGGCTTTCGGTTTTGCTGTTCAGCAGATCGACGGCCACGATTTCGATGCCATCGAGGCAGCCTTCCGGAAGGCAAGAGAAGTTAAGGGTCAGCCCAGTGCCATCGTCATCAAGACCGTAAAGGGCAAGGGCGTTTCCTATATGGAGAATCAGGCCGGCTGGCACGGCAAGGCTCCCAATGATGCAGAATATGAGCAGGCAATGTCTGAGCTTAAGGCACAGCTTGCAGAATTGGAGGCGTAAGAAATGGCTGAAATGAAGAAAGTTGCTACCCGTGACAGCTATGGCGCGGCTCTTTGTGAGCTGGGCGCTACCTGTGAAGATCTGGTGGTTTTGGATGCCGACCTGGCAGGTGCCACCAAGACCGGTGTATTTAAGAAGGCTTACCCCGACCGTCACTACGATTTCGGCATTGCCGAGGCAAATATGATCAGTGCCGCTGCCGGTATGTCCACCGCAGGCCTGGTCCCCTTTGCTTCCAGCTTTGCTATGTTTGCTGCAGGCCGTGCTTTTGAGCAGGTCCGCAATTCCATCGGCTACCCCCACCTGAATGTGAAGATCGGTGCTACCCACGGCGGTATTTCCGTTGGTGAGGACGGTGCTTCCCACCAGTGCTGCGAGGATTTCGCGCTGATGCGTTCTATCCCCGGTATGACTGTTATCTGCCCTGCTGACGATGTGGAGGCAAAGGCTGCTGTTAAGGCTGCTTACGAGATGAACGGCCCTTTTTACCTGCGTTTTGGCAGACTGGCTGTGCCGGTGTTCCACGCAGAGGACTACAAGTTCGAGATCGGCAAGGGCGAGATCGTTAAGGACGGCTCCGATGTTGCGATCATTGCAAACGGCCTGCTGGTTTACGAAGTAATTCAGGCTGCTGAGCAGCTGAAGCAAGCCGGTATTGATGCGATGGTCATCAATATGGCTACCATCAAGCCCCTGGATG